>JANOGJ010000066.1:0-11849 GCA_031405995.1 Acidobacteriota bacterium | reverse complement strand
CTCTGGTGCCAGGGATCGCCCGGGTAGACCCCTGGCACCAGATCGCCCGTTTCTGTGGAAAACAGGTACGACCCCAAAGACAGGCGCCCTATCTCACGACCAGCGCATCGCTCACGGGTCGCGGCCCCGTGGCGTCCGACGGCTTGTTCACCACTACGCCGCGCACGACCATCGTCGTCGAGCCGCCGCCGTCGAGGTTGAGCGCGTCGGTGAGCTCGAGCCGGTCGCAGAGCCTGACCAGGTCGGTGAATGTCATCCCCACGCTGTGAGTGGGCTGCCTGCCGTCGATGGCGATGAGCCAGATAGACCCGCGCCGATCGACGCCGACGACCGTCCGCGGATGACGCACGTCCACGAACGTCAGCGCGTTGAGGTTCTCGACCTCGCGCCAGTTCGTCACGGTCACGCCCTTCCGCTTGAGCAGGCCCGCGCCGTTGACGACGTGGTCGGCCTCGTCGAGGCGTTTAGGCGAAAGGCCGTGCACGGTCTTCCACGCCGTCGCGGGGGTCACTCGTGTGCCGACCGCGAGCTTCGCCAGATCGTCCGGCACGTCGAGGCCGCCGTACGACAGGACGGCGCCGTCGCGCGGAATGGGCGTGCGGCCCACATCGCGCCGAATCTCGACGACCTCCAACGGCTTGCCAGCCAGCACCCACTCGACGCCGTTCGCCGCCGTATCGGTGTGCGCGTGGTACGACGGCGTGTAGAGCATCAACTTGCCGCGCTCGCGCGTGGTGTCGACGCCGTCAATCGGCAACGACCGATCCCGGCCGGCAATCTTGAACGTCAGGTTCATGCGCACGGTCGCCTGATCGAACTCCAACTCCAGCTTGCGACCCGCCCTCGATCGGATGGCGACGATGCCGCGGGTCACGGTGTTGTCGCTGACGAGCTCGCCCGCCACTTTCAGGACGCCAGCCGGCTCGCCGTTGCGCACGTTGAAAAACCCCGCGTTCACGGCGGCGACCGCGTGATACCTGGCCGCGATATCCGCGACGCGTTCCGCCTCCATCACCTCGCCGTTCGAGAGCCCGGCATCGAGGCGCACACGCGCGGGCTCGAGCCGCAAGAGGTAGACCGCGATGGGGCCCGCCGGCTCGACGAGCGACTGATCACTGGACTTGAAGAGCTCGACGCCCGGCGCGATGCGCTCGGGCGCGCCAAGCCACGCGGCCTGCCGGGCGCCAAGTCCCGTCCAAAGGGCCACGACCGTTGCGGCAACGAGCAGGAGCGTCCTGGAGCGAGGGCGCATGGTTTGCACTATTCTTTCACGGTCATGCAACGCCGAGACTTTCTCACGGCCGCTCTCGCGGCGCCAGCCGCCGCGGCGTTCCTCCACGAATCTGCACGACAGCGGCCCGCGCCGCTGAAACCGCCCCGGCTCAAACCGGGCGATACGGTCGGCGTCGTCTCGCCTGCGACCGCGACATTCCAGCAGGTCGAGCTCGACATCGTGCGCGAATCGCTCGAAGCGCTCGGGTTGAAGGTCCGCGTCGGCGAGCACGTCATGAGCCGGCACGGGTCGCTCGGCGGCACGGACCGCGAGCGCGCGGGCGACATCAACACATTTCTCGGCGACCGGGACATTCGCGCGGTCATCCCGGCCCGCGGCGGCTGGGGCAGCAGCCGGCTGCTGCCGCTGCTCGACTACGATGCCCTCCGCCGCAATCCGAAAGTGATCCTCGGCTACAGCGACTTCACCGCGCTCTTGAACGGCATCCACGCGCGCACGGGCCTCGTCACGTTCCATGGCCCGAACGGCGGCGGCCGCTGGGACACGGCCTCGCTCGCCTGGATGAAGAGCGTGATCTTCGCGGGTGAAGCGCCAACGCTGAGCAATCCGAAGACCGAGAACGACCGCAACGTGCTGACGCAGATCGACAACCGCATCCAGACGATCACGCCCGGCAAGGCACGGGGACAGCTGCTCGGCGGCAACCTGACCGTGCTGACCGCGATTCTCGGCTCGCCGTACGTCCCGGACTTCGACAGCGCGATTCTGTTTGTCGAGGACGTCGGCGAAGCCTACTACCGCATCGATCGCATGATGACGCAGTTGCGCATCACGGGCGTCCTCGGCCGCCTGCGCGGCTTCATCTTCGGCACGTGCAGCGAATGCACGACCGGCGACGGCTACGCATCACTGACCCTGGAAGAGATCTTCGCCGACCACGTCAAACCGCTGGGCATCCCGGCCTGGCAGGGCGCGATGATCGGCCACGGCATGCCTCAGTGGACGCTGCCGGTGGGACTGGAAGTCGAGATCGATGCGGGCGTGGGGACGATCCGGCTTACAGAAGGTGCCGTGTCCTAGAGCGCCCGTCAGCTCACACGGAGGAACGGAGACTAACGGAGGGACGGAGTTTCTTGGATTTACGCCCCCCTAGAGTCTCTCCGTGCCTCCGTTTACTTCCGACCCTCCGTGTGAAATGACTACTTCACTATGACCCGCGTGATCCGTGCGCCCTCGAGCACGCGATCGGCGACATCCATCCCGACGGTGACGCGGGCGAAGACGGTGTAGTCGTGGTCCAGGCGCGGCACGTCGATGAGGTCGATAAAGATCTGTCCATCGCCGGTGTCGTGGCCGCGCATCGAGATCCCGACCGCGCCGCGGAGATGCGAGGCGGTGCCGGGCTCGTCGCGCATGTAGCGCGGCGCGCCCACGTACTCATTCGCGCCAGGGCTGCCGCCCTGGATCACGAAGTTCGGCACGACGCGATGAAAGGTGAGGCCGTCGTAGTGGCCGGCGCGCGCGAGTTCGGCGAAGCGTGCCACGGTCACGGGCGCCTCGGCCCCGAGCAACTCGAGCGTGATCATGCCGCCGCCCTCCATCTGCAAGGTCGCGACCGTTGGCAGCGCGGCGAGATCGGCGCGCGAGGGCTGATAGGGATACCGCTCGCGCAGGTCGTCCGGCGCCGGTGTGCGTCCCGCCTTGGCCGTGATGATCCGCGTCGCCGCCTCGCGCACGGCGCGATCGAAATCGCCGGTGAACGGCAGCAACTCGAGCGCGCGGTCCGCCGGCAGTAATTCCTCGAGCCGCTCCAGGATCGCGACGCGCGGATCGCGCGAGGTGTCCGTGGCTCTCGCGCTGATGCGGAACAGCGACTCGATGAGCGCCTTCACCGCGACCGCGCGATCGGCGGCCGTCGCCCCACGCAGCGCCGCCGCCGCCGTTCTTAATAACTGATAGTCGTCGCTCTCGAGCGCGTCGATCGCGGCCTTCGCGAGCGCCGGGCTGGCCAGACGCCTCAGCCCCTCGATCGCCGCGTTTCGCACGTTCGGCTCGCGATCGCCCGCCAACCGCACGAGCGGCGCGTCGGTCTTGATCGTCGCCGCCACGGTCGCCGCCGCGGCGCGAACCTGCCAGGCGGCGTGCTTTTCGGCTGCTTCCAGGAGCCCCTTCGCCACGTCGGGGGCAAGGCGCGAGACCGCCATGAACGCATGCGCCGGCCGGTGCCATCGCGTCTCGCTTTCGGGCCGTCCCAACTCGGCCGCCGCGGTGATGAGGAGACGCACGATGTCGCTCTTGTCCGGGCAGGTGCCAGGCACGGCGTCCATCGCGCGCAACGCCACCGTCGGTTCCGCGTCGTCAAACATCGCGACGAGCGGCCGGCACTGCTGCGTCGTCGAGGCGTATCGCGCCAGCGGGCCGACCATCTCGTAGCGGACCTGGAACGCGGGGTCCTGGCTCAGCCGCGTGCCGGCGGCCTGCAGCGCGTCACGGCTGAGATCGATCCGCAGCGCGGCGAGACGCCGCACCTGCCAGTCCGCGTCCTGCGCGGCGACAACCAGCGTCGCGTCGTCTTCGTTCCGGCCCGCCTGCAGCGCCATGAGCGCGAGGAGACGCACGCGCGGCGTGGCGCCCTTCGCGACCAACTCGCGGAGACGCTCGCGCGTGGTGTCGGCGATGACGCGCCTGGGACTCAAGCGCAGCAACGCCTCGAGGCCCTTGACCGCGCCGGTTGTCCTGGCGGCGTCCCCGCGAGACGCGGTAGCGAGCACCGTTTCCACGGCCGCGCGGGCGGCGTCGTCATTGCCGTAGCGCAAGCGGCCGATCGTCTCGAGCATGGCGGCCGCGGCGTCGCCGTCCGGCTCCGTGCCGAGGCGCGCCTCGAGTGCCGCTCGGCCTTGCGCGATTTCATCGGTGGCTGACAGCGCGGGCCCCGTCTGACGCGGCTCCGGCATCGCGCCGGACAGTGCGTCGCCGATGGCGCTTGCGGCCTCGCGACGCACGCGAGCATCGGCGTCGGCCAGCAGCCGCAGGAGAGGTCCGGGCGTCCATTTCCCGTCCTGCATCGCGCCAACCGCGGAGGGCGAACCCATCCGACCATAGGCGGCCGCGGCCCGGCGGCGCAGTTCGGTATCCGCCGACGTCGCGGCCGCTGCAAGAACGGCCGCCTCGCGTACCTCTCGATGATTCGGCCCGTGGGCGCCGGCCGGACACGGCATGAACCCTCGACTATCGGCGGCCAGCACGACCGTCTCGCGTCCCGGTGGAATCGCCGCCGGGATCGTCTGGTCCTGCCCGCAAATGACGAGCGGCGTCTCCATCCTCGGCGTCACCGAACGGCGTCCACGCTGCGCCGCGGCCGCGCCGACGCCGGCCCCGACAATCACGACGATCCCCCAGGCGGCAATCACATGGCGTCTCACGTTCCGCTCCCCTGGCCGCTTCCGAGGCCACCTTTGCCTGAGTACTCGAGCATCTGGCGCTCCAAATCCTGCGGATACGAGATCCGCACGTCGACGATCTCGCCGGCCGCGTCCGTCACCGCTTCGAGGCGGGGCTGCACGAACGCGGTGTACGACGGCAGCTTCAGCCGGTCCACGCGCGCGACGATCTCGTCGCGCAGCGCGGGGTCGAAGTGCACGCCGTGCCGCTCGAACAAGTCTCGCGCGGCCTCGTAGTCGCCTTCCGACTTGATGCGCTGCACTTCGGCGAGCAGCCGGCCCGCGCCCTCTCGAAACGCGTGCACGTCGGTCGTCACGTAGTAGGTCTTGCCGTCGCGGCGGCGCACGTCGATCGCGCGGGTCTCCGCCAGCAGCCAGTGCACGATCATCTGGCGGTTGCGCATGTGATCTTCCTCGATCGTCGTGCCCTCACGCACGCGCCGCAGCTGGAAGAGGGCGTTACGCGCATACCCCTCGTACTCCGTCAGCACGACGTCATCCTGCTCGGCCGCCGGCACCAGCCCAATCTCGCCGATCTTCCGTTCCGGCAGGAAATACAGCGCGACCAGATCCGCGCGCGCCTCTTCGATCGCCGAATAGTGCTCCTTGAGGAACAGCTGCGGCTGGCCGCCGAGCCGGTCGTCCACGCGGCCCGACCCGTGGCCGAGCACTTCGTGAATCGCCGTCGTCGCGTCGCCGGCCACGGCGCCCCACCGCTCCGCGCGCAGGACCTCGGCCTCCGACCAGCAGAACTCGCGGCGAACTTCCGGGAGTTGCGACTTCTCGTACGCCTCGGTGATGTTGGAGAGCATCATCGACTTACTTCCGTAGGTCTCGCGGATGCTCTGGTCGTTCGGCAGGTTGAGGCCGATGGCGGTCATCGGACCCGCTTCCCCGGTCTCGACCAGCACGTCGATTGCCCTGGCCGTCACGCCGCCGACTTCCGATCGCCGCCATTGCGGGTCGCACGGCATGCGCACTTCGAACCAGGCTGCGGCGTCCGCGAGCCGGCGCAGGCTCTCCGTCTTCGCGGCGTTGACGTGGAACACGAGGCCCTCCCACGCGCCCTTCACGCCGCGCGCGTCCAGGTAGTTCTCGATGAAGCCGTTCACGGTGTCCACCGGCGAGTCCTGGTCCTGCACCCAGGCGATGTCGTACGTCACGCGGTCCGAGTCGTCTCCCGTTTCGTACCAGCGGATGAGCGCTTCGAGGGCGCGCCGCATCGCGGGAGGCGCGGATGGCAGCGCGGCCTGGAGGTGGCCGACAACCGCGCGAATCGTCCGATCGTACCGGCCGCCGACGCGGCACACTTCCTCGACGAGCCGCCCGTCGCGCTTGACGAGCCGCGAGTTCAGGCCGTGCCGCTCCTCGAAGGCGGCGACGTCCGCCATCGTCACGCCCTGATAGAAATTGTTCGCGCTGTCAGCCAGGATGTCCCGGCCCGGGCCTGGCGCCTTGTTCGTCACCATCGGATCCACCGCCGGATCGAAAAACGGGCCGTGGAGTCGCTCGAGCAGCGTCTGCAACGTCTCGCCCGTCCGCACGGGAAACCGGGCGCCGTTGCGCGCGGCGATTTCCGCCGCGTCGCGAAATGCGTCCTGGCCGCAACGCAGCACGAACTTCCTCGAGGTGATGCTGTTGTGCGGCCCGGAGCTGATCCAGAAGTGCTTGGCGTAGCGGCGGATTTCAGCGAGCGTCGCCGGTTCGATGCCCGCGGCGTGCGTCAGGATTTCCTCGATGACCCCGCGCATCTCGATGCCGTGGCGATACCGCTGGTCGTAGTAGATGTCACGGCCGGCAATCGCGGCCTGGGCGAGATGCCACGCGAGGATCTTCTGGTCGCGCGGGAGCGCCTCGAAGCCGTCCGCGTAGTACTGCACGACGGCGGCATCGTCGATCTGTTCGAGCAGATAGCGTCGGGGCATCGGCGGGATCAGAGCTGGATCGGCTCGCAATGCCCGGGCGTCCGCACGGTCCAGCCGAGCTCCTGTTCGATGCGCGCCTTGAGGGCGTCCATCGGCTCCGGCTCGCCGTGCACCAGACACGTGAGCGCCGGCGCCTTGGTGAAGCCGCGGAGCCAGCGCAGGATCTCGTCGGCGTCGGCGTGGGCGGACATGGAGTCCAGCGCTTCGATCGTCGCTTTCACGGGCACTTCCTGGCCGTGGATGCGCACGAACGCGGCGCCGTCGCGCAGCGCCCGCCCGCGCGTGCCAGCCGCCTGGTAGCCGGAAAACAGCACCGTGTTGCGGGCATCCGGCAGCGCCCGCGACAGGTGATGCAGCACGCGGCCGCCCGTCGCCATCCCGCTGGCCGAAATCACAATCGCCGGCGCCGTGTTCTCCTGCAACGCGCGCGAATCCGCGATCGACGTCACCACGCGGAGCTTGGCGGTCGTGAACGCGGCCAGCCGACGCTCGGCCACCACCCGCCCGTCGTTGGCCGCGATCGCCTGGGCGCGCACCTCCGGATCCAGCTCGGACATCCGCTTGCGGTACTCCTTCAGCACGGTCGCCGCCATCGGGCTGTCGACGTAGACGGGCACTTCCGGAATCTGATGGCGATCCTCGAGCAGGTCGATCCAGTGCAGCAGCTCCTCGACGCGGCCGAGCGCGAACGACGGAATGATCACCTTCCCGCCCCGGCGAATCGTCTCCGTCACGATCCGCGCCAGCGCCGCGCCGTCATCATCAGGCGCGTGCGTGCGGTTGCCGTAGGTGGATTCGACGAGCAGGACGTCGGCCTCCGCCACCGGCGTGGGGTCCGGCAGAATCGGCCGGCTGTACCGCCCGAGGTCGCCGCCGAACAGCAGCGTCTTGCCCGTCGCTTCCACGACGAGCCGCGCGTAGGCGGAACCGAGCAAATGGCCGGCATCGAGGAACTCGGCGGTCACGCCGGGCAACACCGGCACCGGCCGGTTGTAGCCGACAGGCTGGAGCCGCGTCATCGCGCGCTCGGCGTCTTCAGTCGTGAACAACGCCAACGCGGGCTGATGGCGTGTGTAGCCCCTGCGGTTGGCGCGCTCGGCGTCTTCTTCCTGAATCTTCCCGGCGTCGGCGAGGACGATGCGCGTCAACTCGGCGGTCGCGGGCGTGCAGAAGATCCGTCCCTTGAAGCCCTGGGACACCAGGCGCGGCAGCAGCCCGCAGTGATCGAGATGCGCATGTGTCAGGACCACCGATTCGATCGCGTCGGCACGAACCGGTAACGGCTGCCAGTTCCGCTCCCGGAGCTGCTTCAGGCCCTGAAACATGCCGCAATCGACAAGGAGGCGGCGGTCGCCGATCTCGAGCAGGTGCTTCGAGCCGGTCACGGTGCGCGCGGCGCCGAGGCAGGTGAGCGTCAAGGAGGAATTGGTCACACGAAGTATCCTACCTGCCCGCCCGTGTGCCAGAAGAGCACAGTCTGGCCGCTCGTGAATTCCCCGGCGCGTATACGCGCGATGAGTCCGGCCATGGCCTTCGCCGTGTAGACCGGATCGAGCAGGATCCCTTCGTGTCGTGCCGTCAGCTCGAGCGCTTCAGTCGAGGCGGCGGTCGCCACGCCGTATCCGCCGCCCACCTGGCTGTCGTCCACCTCGAGGTCGCGGTCCGCGCCGAGGCTCGCGGCCTTCGCGCCCAGGCGATCGGCCATGCCGTCGAGGATCGTCCGAATGACGCCTTGCAGCGCGGGCGCGGGATCGTCCGCGCTGACGCCGATGATTCGCGGCCGGATTCCGACGAGCGCGCACCCGGCGATGAGTCCCGCCTGCGTGCCGCCCGACGACGTCGAGTGAACGATGACGTCCGGCCTGAGGGTTGACTCGGCCAGTTCGACGAGCCCGCGCGCGAAACCGAGCGCGCCGGTCGGCGTGGAGGCGCCGAGCGGCACGATGAACGGCCGCCCGCCCGCGGCGCGAACCTCGGCGGCGACCTGCTCCATCACGGGCGCTCGTTCATCGCGACCCGCCACGGACCGAATCTCCGCGCCGAAGAGGCGATCCAGCCGCGCGTTCGCGGTCGGATGAGCCTGCGCCGGTCCGTTCAGCACGAGCACGACCTTCAGGCCGAGCGCGGCGCCCGCGGCCGCGGTCACGCGCGCGTGATTCGACTGCACGCCGCCGCACGTGATGAGCGTGTCGGCGCGGGCCGCCACCGCTTCGGCCGCCACGGCCTGCATCTTTCGGACTTTGTTGCCGCCCAGGCCGAACGACAGCAGGTCGTCGCGCTTCATGAAGAGGCGCGGCGCGGCCGGACCCAGCGCGCGCGCGAGTCGTCCGAGCTCGTCGATCGGCGTCGCGTGCGGCGCGAGCGAGACGATGGGCGACGACAGCAGCGCCGCGAGCGCGGTGGCCATGGAAGGCACACTATACTGCGCTGATGCCGCCGCGCGGTGAGAGCGCCCTGATCCACGCGCTGCGTGGACCCGGTCCGATCGTGTCGGTCGAACTTCGTCCACCGCGCGCGGAGCTCGATCTCACAGCCGGTATGGACGCGTGGATCGACACCTACCACGGCGTGCGCGGTCTGGTGCGCGCGGGCACGTTCGTGTTCCTCACCGACAGCGCCGTTGGCGCGAAGGAAGAACACAACCTCCGGCATCTCGTGATCAACCTGGGCACGGACGTGCCGCGCGACCACGTCGTGCCTTTTCTCACGACCAAACACTCGCTCGATTTCTGCCTGGCCTACGCCGAACGGGCCTGGCACGAGGGCTTTCCGTCGATCGTCGTACTGGGCGGCGACCGGACGGTGGGCCCGCCGCGCTGCGTCGAGCACGCGTGGCAGCTGCGACAGGCGATTCGCGCGCACGTCCCGGACCTCGCGCTCGGCGGATGGGCCAATCCGCACGCGCCCGCCCCCACGCAGGCGAACTACCTCGCCGACGAACACTTCACGGGTGACTACTTCCTCACGCAGATCGTCTCGCACCACGACGCGGCGGCGGTCGACAGCTTCACGGGCGAACTGGCGCGGCGCCAGTTCGCGATGCCTGGCGTCTTCGGCGTGTTCTATTACCGGAGCGCGAATCCCAAAACGTTGGCCACGCTCCGCCAGTTCCTGCCGGTGCCTGTCGAAGGACTGACACGCGAGTTCGGCGCGGGCGGGACGCCGGCGGAGGTCTGCGCGAGGACGATTCGATTCCTGCGCGACGCGGGCGTGCGGAACGTGTACGTCTCGAATCTGCCGGCCGGCAAAGCGAGAGCGACGCTGGACAAGATACTGACGCTTGTATCGGGTGATTGAGTTATCGGGTTATCGGGTTATCGGGTTATTGGCGTCCCGATGCCGCGTCCCCATTCACCGTCAAACACAAAATCGCTGATCGGCCGTCTCGTGCGCGCCGCACCTCGGCCTCGCGATGCGGGTCGTGCACGAGCGATTCGGGGTCGCCGGCGTAGCCGATCGCCATCACGACCGCCGGCTCGAACGGGGCCGGCACCCGGCAGGCCTCGCGCGCCCGCTCGCGATCGAACCCTTCCATCTGCCGGACGGACAGGCCCTGCGACGTGGCCTGGACGGTGAGCAGCGCCACGGCCTGCCCCGCGTCGTACCACGCGTGCGGGTTGGCGGTTTCGTTGCGCTCGAGCGTCACCCGCACCGACGTCAGCACGAGCACCGGCGCGGCGGCCGCCCACGCCGGGTTCTTGCCCATCAGCGTGCCGACGAGCGCGTGATGCATCTCCGGCGACTTCTCCCGGTCGACCACCAGAAAACGCCACGGCTGCTCGTTGCCCGACGAGGGCGCCCAGCGCGCGGCCTCAAACAGACGCAGCAGCTCGACCCTCTCGATCCGGCGGGTCGCGTCGAACGCGCGCGGGCTCCATCGGCGCCGAATGAGGTCGAGCACGTCGTGATCGGTGTGGGCCAGTTTGGGATGCGTCATACGACGCCTTATCATCTCTCCAATGGCTGCGTATCTCGACCGCGTGCCCTTCTCCGGCATCATCCGCATCCGCGACATGATGTACACCGTCGATCGGCCGTTCCGGCTCGACCAGGGCGACGTGAGCTTCGACGCGCCCGACTCCGTCAAGGCCGCGCTGCGCAAGGCCGTGGACGAAAACCGCACGCACTACGTGCAGACCACCGGCATCCCGCCGCTGATCGACTTGCTGGTGACGAAGCTCCGCGATCGGAACGGCATCCCCATCGGCGGCGCCGAGGACGTCATGGTGACGTCGGGCGGCATCCACGGCGTCTTCGCGGTGTGCCAGGCGCTGCTCGAGCCGGGCGACGAAGTGCTCGTCCCCGATCCCGAGTGGCCGCCGGCGCAGGGCAACGTCGCCTGCGCCCACGGCGTCCCGGTGGGCTATCCGCTCCACGCCTCACGCGGCTGGCGGCCCGACGTCGAGGAACTGCGGCGGCTCGTGACGCCGAAGACGCGCGCCATCTACGTCAACTCGCCGAACAACCCGACGGGCGGCGTGCTGACGCGGTCTGATCTTCAGGCGATCGCCGACCTGGCCATCGAGCGGAACCTCTGGGTGATCTCCGACGAAGCCTACGAGGACGTCGTCTTCGAGGGCGATCAGATTAGCATCGCGTCGCTGCCCGGCATGTACGCGAGGACGATTCCGCTCTACACGTTCAGCAAGACCTACGCGATGACGGGCCTCCGCCTCGCCTACCTCGCGGTCGCCGACGCGGTGATCCGTGACCGCGTCCGGAAAATGCTCTTCTACACGGTCTCCAACACGTCGTCGCTCATTCAGTACGCCGGCATCGGCGCCCTCGCGGGCTCGCAGGATGTCGTCGCCGAGTACCGCCAGGAACTGGCGGCGCGTCGGGACATCTTCTATGCCGGCATCCGAACGGCGGCCGGGGGCGTGCTCAGCGGCACGCCGCCGGCGGGCGCGTTCTACGCGTTCCTGAAGGTCGATCCGGCGTGGCGCTCGCCGCTCGCCGACGCCCCGGCGTCACTGTCGTGGGCGATGACGGAGTTCCTGATCAAGCGAGGGCGAATCGGGTGCATTCCGGGGGCTGACTTCGGCCCGCACGGCGAAGGCTACGTCAGGTTTTGTTTCGCTCGGGAGCGCGCAGAGATCGATGGGGCCCTGGCCTCAATGCGCGAGATACTGGCCCAATAGGATCATTGGTTGTTGGCCATTGGCAGATTGAACATTGCATTGACCAGTGGTTAATGGCCATTGAATTGGCCAATAACCCAATGCATTGACTCAATGATCAATGGCCCGA
>JANOGJ010000648.1:0-7225 GCA_031405995.1 Acidobacteriota bacterium | reverse complement strand
GTGGTCGTCTTCTTCGTGTCGACCACCGGCGCCGCCGCCGTCACCGTGAGTTCTTCGGACAACTGGCCCAGTTCCAGCTTCTGATCGATCTGCGACTGGAACCCGGTCACCAACTCCACGTTCGCGCGCACGGCCTTCTTGAAGCCGGACAACTCGAACGTCACCGTGTAGGTGCCAATCGGCACCGTGGAGAACTGATACGCGCCGCTCGCGGCCGTCGTGCCGACCAGGGGCTGCTGCAGCGCCGGGCCAGTAATCGTCACCGTCACGCCCGGCAGCACGCCGCCGGACGGGTCCGTCACCTTACCGAAAATCGAACCCATGCCCTGGGCATGCGCCGATCCGGCCGTCAGTGCGAGGATGCCTGCACCCAGCAGGATCCCCCGAAACACTCGTGCCATCTTTCCTCCTGTGACAGTCGCTCCCACGCCGAGACACTCAGGGGGCACCGGCCAGTCACGACCGGCTCGGAGTAGAGAGAGACCTTGTCCTATAGCGCGCAGACTATTAGGAGGGCGGGATCGGGACCATCCCGAAAGACTGGTATTCGGCCCGTTGGCGATCTGTGAATCGAGGCTGTCGCGTCACGGTATGACGCCGCGCCTCTCCTCGGGCATAGTATGGAGCCTTGAAATCCCCAGCCGGGCCAGAGATTACCGGCGATCCTGTCACCGACCGCGCGGCGCACGACCCGCGAGGCCCGAGCCTTCGGGTCCTGCTTCTGCTGGGGTTTGGAGGCATTCTGGTCGTCTGGCTCGCGTCCGCGGTCGCGCTGGCCGAGCGCATGGAGGGGGCCGACAGTCGCGGCGCCGAGATTCGCAACCACTTCCTCAGCAACGACCGCCTGCTCGACACCATCAGCACGTTGACGCTGAAAAGCTCGGTCGACTTCCGCGACGCCATCCTCGATGCGACGCGGACCGGCGGCGCGCCCATCGACGGCGAATTCACCCGCATCCACGACGAGGTCGAGCGCGCGCTCGACGAGTACGAGCCACGCGAAGAACCGGACTCCGAGGCCGCGCAGTGGTATCAGCTTCAGGCCGAGCTGCGCGCCTACTGGGGTTCGCTGATGTTCGGCCGCGCTCCGAACCGGCAGGCCAGCGCCAGTGAGCTGCGCGACGTGCTGAACAACGAGATCATCCCTAAACGCCAGACGATTATCAGCATCCTGGATCAAATCCATCGCCTGAATGAAAGTGGATTCCAGGAGGAGCAGAACGAACTCCTCCTGGTCCGTGGTGGATTGCGCCGGCAGGTGTGGCAGACCACTGCGACCGCCGGACTCCTCGGTCTCGTCATTGCCCTTGTCGCCACGCGCCAGGCCGGCCGTCTGGAGCGGCATATCCGCGAGCAGCACGCCCTCGAGCTGGACCAGAAGCGTGAGCTCGAGCGCCTGTCCTCGCAGCTGCTCCACGTCCAGGAGGAGGAGCGGCGCCGCATCGCCAGGGAGCTGCACGACGAAGTCGGCCAGGCGCTCGGCGCCATCAAGCTCGAACTCGCCGTCGTCGAAGGCCGCCTCGGATCCAGCCTGGCGGCGGGGGAGCTCGCGGAAGCGCGGTCGATCACCGATCGGGCGCTTCAGTCCGTGCGCGAGCTTGCACAGCTCCTGCATCCCGCCATGTTGGACGACCTCGGCCTGCCCGACACCGCCCGTTGGTATCTGCAGAATTTCTCCCGGCGTACGGGCATTCGCACGGAACTCGACATCGCGCCGCAGGCCGGGCGTCTCAAGCCGGACCTCGAAGTCTGCCTGTACCGAGTGATTCAGGAGACCGTGACGAACGTCGGCCGCCACGCGGCGGCCACAACCTGCAAGGTGACCGTGGTGCGCTACACCGACAAGATCCTGGCGACCATCGAGGATGACGGCGTGGGTTTCGACCCCGCGTTGCGTGGCGGCACCCGTGGACTCGGTCTGGTCAGCCTTCGGGAGCGCGTCACGGGCCTGGGCGGGCGACTCGAGGTCGATTCCGGCGCGGGTCGCGGCACCCGCGTCGTCGCCGAGTTGCCGCTCTCGGTGTCTGCCTTATGAACAAGCTGCGCATTCTCGTGGCCGATGACCACACGCTCGTCCGGCAGGGCCTGCGGAAGATCCTGGAAGAACAGCCCGGCTGGGAGGTCGTGGCCGAAACGGGCGACGGCCGCGAGGCCGTCCGTCTCGCACTCGAACTGAAGCCGGACATCGTCCTGATGGACATCTCCATGCCGCAATTGAACGGCGTCGAAGCCGTCCAGCAAATCCAGCGGCGCGCGCCCGAGATCCGCGTCCTCGTGCTCTCGATGTACGACGATGAGGGATATGTCACCCGGGCGGTGCGGGCCGGCGCGTCGGGGTACTTGTTGAAGGACTCGGCCGACACGGACCTGATTCACGCCGTCACGGCCGTGGCCCAGGGCAAGTCGTTCTTCAGCCCGGCGGCCGCCCGCATCATCGTCGACGATTACGCGCGGCCGGTTGGGAAGGGCGTGACCGATCGGTTCGAGTCACTGTCCGAGCGGGAGAGGGAGGTGTTTCAGCTCGTGGCCGAGGGGAACAGTAATAAGGAAGTAGCCGAACTGCTCCACATCAGTCCCGCCACGGTCGAGACCCACCGCGCGCACGTCATGGAAAAGCTGGATCTGCACAGCACGGCCGAACTCGTGCTTTGCGCGGTTCGACGGGGCGTGGTTCGCTAGCGCGCTACTGACGCCGCGCCGACGACACCCGGTCGCGCAACCCGAGCCGGCGGAGGTCGCGCTCGCTCCCGGTGATCGTCGCGCAGCGTCCGCCGTAACGCGGCTGGTCGCACAGTTCCCAACGGCCGCCCTGCACCTGGACGCTGCCCGCGTCGTTGCTGAAGAAGCGCAGGTTGGGCTCGTCGTCGTCCAGCGTCAGGCTCCGGCCGGTGAAGTTGACCCGTTCATAGAGCACGAGCCGCTGCCGGCCGCCGGGGAACGGGAAGCCGCGGCCCCGGCCGGTCGGGCGCAGCCGCGCCGACGAGATGTTCCGGGAGAGACCGATCGTGGCGAGGTCCGGGACGTCTTCCGACACCAGGCGGCAGTCGTCGAAGCCGATGTTGATGCAGAGTTCCCACGTCTCGTTTCGCGGCACGCGGAGGCTCATCGCGCGGTCGTTGTACTCCCGGCGCCGAAAGTCCGGCGTCTCGTCGGTGAGGGTGAGGCGCTGGCCGGAGTAGTCGACGCCGGCGTAGAGCTCGAGTCCCCTGGCGGGCGGCAGCGTGCCGCGGCCGCCGGGGGCGCCACCCGGGATCGAACTGCCGGGCGCGGGTCTGCGGACGCGCTTCACGGACATGATGATGTCGTTCCAACTGACGTCGTTCAGGTTGGACAGGGCGTTTGAGAACACGCGGCACCGGCCGCCGTAGTTCACCTCGGAACAGACTTCCCACGTCTCGCCCAGGCTCGGGCGCAGGCTCGAGATTCGCCGCGCCATGCCGATCGGTCCCAGGTCCGGCGTGTCATCGAGGAAGGTGTGATTGGCGCCCTTGAAATCGGAATCCGTCCAGACGGTCAGGCCGATGCCGCCGCGCTGGGCGTCGAGGCTCGCGACCGCAAACGCCGCCGTGACGGCCAGGGTGAGAAGGGAAAGGGTGAGCGTCAGTCTGCCGCGCATCGGTGATCTCCCTGATCCGAGTCTATACTCGACATAGGCCTACGCGATGGACTGCGAGATACCTAACCGTTAGCTGTTAGCCGCGTGGCAGCCGCACGGTGAAGGTGGATCCCGATCCACGCTGGCTCTGCACCTCCATCGTGCCGCGATGCGCTTCGACGATGCGTTTGGCAATGGCCAATCCCAGACCCGTCCCTGCCGCACTGCGGTCTGCCGCGTCCGCGCGGAACAGTCGATCGAAGAGCCGCGGCAAGTGCTCCCCTGCAATGCCAACGCCCGTGTCTCTGACCTGGAGGATTGCCTCCTGCGGTGTGGCCCGGAGTTGAATGGTGACGCGTCCTCCCGCTCGTGTGTACTTGACTGCGTTGTCGCCGAGGTTGAGCACGACTTGCTTGAGCCGGACCGCATCGCCCCGCACCGTCACGCGTGGCTCGACCTGCGACTGCACCGTGACGTCTCGCAGCTCGCCGAGGGCCGCGATGATGTCGGCGGCTTCGTCGACCAGGTGTGAAAGGTCCACGTCGGTCGCCCCGCTGACCGGAGCGTCGGCCAAGGCGAACGCCCGGAGGTTCGTCACAATCGCACTGATGTCATCGACCTCTTCGGCCAGGCTGTCAAGGAGCGTGACGCCCGCTGTTTCGTCCGGTCGACGCTGCGCGGCGTCGAGCGACCCCTTCATGATCGTCAACGGCGTCTGGATCTGGTGGGACACGTCTCCAGCGAACTGGCGAAGCGACTCGAACGCTCGCTGAAGCCGATCGAGCAGATGATTCAGTGTAGCGACGAGCCCGCCGACTTCTTCGTCTGTCGCGTGGACTTCCACCCGCCGCGATAGATCGGTCGCATGGATTTCTTCCAGCGTGGTGGTGATCGAGCGCATTGGCGCCAGGGCCCGCCTGGCGATGAGCCAGCCGCCGGAACTGGAGAGCAACAGCACGATCGGCATCAGGGGCAGGCAGGCCCAGGCAATCGAATGCAGCGTGGCGCGCACATCGCCCAGCGGATCGCCGATTTGCAGGTAGGCCGTTGCGTCCTGCAGCGGCGTGCAGATGAAGCGCACTTCGCCCGACCCCTCAAGGGCGACCGTGAAGAACTCGGGCGCCCGCGATCCCGTGGTGGCCGCATGCACCAGCGCCTGGTGCTGTCCGAGGTTGGGTTCAGTCGACCGGAGAACCCGATCGCGGTACAGAAGCTCGCCGCGATTGTCTCGAACCATAACGAACCGGGATCCGACGGACGATCCCGCAAATGCCTGCTGGATGCTGGCCTCCGTCAAGGGCGTGCCGCCGAGCGACCGGACGAGGTCGTTCGCCTGTTGCGCGAGCTCATCGTCGTGGTGCCGGTACAGCGTCCGGGACAGTACTTGATAGGCGAGGACCGCAAACAGGCTGAGCGTGAGCGCGAGCGTGCCGAGGTGCAGGATCGTGAGGCGCGCCCGAAGCGTTCTAATCAGCGGCTTGCGGATTACGGATGACATAGCCGGCTCCTCGCACGGCATGAACCAGACGCGGCTCACCCGGCAGTTCGATCTTCTTCCGCAGATGGTTGATGAAGACATCAATGACGTTGGTCAGCCGGTCCCAGGTGAAATCCCATACTTGCTCAGCGATCATGGGCCTGGTCACGACATGGCCCGCGTTGCGCATCAGGTACTCGAGCAGGGCAAATTCCTTCTGGGTCAGCTCGACACGGCGTTCGCCGCGCTTGACGACCCGCGTCACCGGGTCCAGGCTCAGGTCAGCGACGACCAGCGGCGACAGGGCGGGCTCCTGATGGCGCCTGAGCAGGGCGCGAATCCTGGCGCTCAGTTCGGCGTACTCGAACGGCTTCGTGAGATAGTCGTCGGCCCCGGTGTCCAGTCCCCGGACGCGGTCCTCGACGAGGCTTCGCGCCGAGAGCATCAGAATAGGCATCTTCTGGCCCAGCGCCCGGACTTGCCGGCAGACCTCAAACCCCTCGACGTCGGGCAGCATGACGTCCAGCACCAGTAAATCGTACGCAGTGGTGCGCACCAGATCGAGCGCGCGAGTCCCGTCCGGCACGATATCCACCGCGAATTGCTCGTCGGTCAGTCCCTGCCGGATGAAGTTGGCGACCTTAGGCTCGTCCTCGACGACCAGAATGCGCACGGACGCCATCATCACACCGGTCGGGGCGTATTGGGCAAGGGGCGATGACGATTAAATCTGGTTAATAAACCTGTCCCGACGACGCTCGAGGCGGGGTCGCATGCTATGAATGACCATACTCCACGATGCGCACGGGATTCGCCGTCATCGCCCTGACGTCACTGCTCTCGGCCTCCGTGTCGAGCGCCGTCTGCCAATGGTCGTGCGTGGTCGAGCCCGCCGAGGGCGGTGGGCGCCACTGCAAGCAGGCGTCTGCATCCTCGAACGTCGTCGACGCCGCCGAGTCCTGTGGCGAGCATCCAGACAGGCGCGGGACAAGCGTCATAGCTTCGTTCCGGGCCGACATGAGGCTGGCCCTGCCGCGTACCCTCCCGTCCCTCGTGAGCGCGACGCATCGACCACCTGCCGCCGTGCCAATCCCTGTTCCAAGCGGCGGCCCGCCCAGATCTCCATCGAGCCACATCCTCCGCGTCTGATTTCGGCACCGACGCACATGACGCTGACGCTTCAGCATTGAAGGGTCAGCCTGCCGCTGATTTGTTGGAGGTGTCTTGTGAATCGAGCTCGTCGTTCATTCTTGCAGGGCCTCGCGACCCTGGCCGGGACCGCAACCGCCGTTCAGGCATCCGCGCAGCATGTGCATCCGGCGCCGGCGCCGACGAGCCCGACCACCGCGGGCGCGCCGCAATCACTCGGGGCGGGGGTCGTCCCGGTCGTGTCGCCGGACATTCCCGAAATGCCGTGGCGCATGGAACAAGGCGTCAAGGTGTTCGAGATCGCTGCCGAGCACGTTCGGACGGAGTTCCTTCCGGGTCGCAAGGTCGATGCCTGGGGCTTCAACGGCAGCGTGCCTGGCCCGACGATTCAGGTCAATGAAGGTGACCGCGTTCGTTTGAACGTGGTCAACAAGTTGCCTGAGCCCTTCTCGATGCACTGGCACGGCCTGGAGATTCCCGTCGAGATGGACGGTATGCCCGGGATCTCGCAGGAAGCAATCGCCCCGGGCGGCAGCTTCGCGTACGAGTTCACTTTGAAACAGAACGGCACGTTCTTCTACCACTCGCACATGGCGATGCAGGAAATGATGGGACTAATCGGTCTCTTCATTATTCATCCGCGCGCCGCGCACGCCCCGCGCGTCGATCGCGACTTCGGCATCGTGTTGCAGGAATGGGCGATCTTGCCGAACAACACAATCCCGAACTCGTTGGCGATGGAGTTCAACTGGCTGACGCTGAACGGCAAGTCGGGCCCGGCCACCACGCCCCTGCTCGTCAAGCTCGGTGAGCGCGTGCGAATCCGGTTGGTCAATCTCGGCATGGACCACCATCCAATGCACTTGCATGGCCACCAGTTCTTCATCACCGGATCTGAGGGCGGCCGCTATCGAACCGCCGCGATCGAACCGGCGAACACGGTGCTGGTCGGGGTCGCGCAAGCACGCGACATCGAGTTCGTCGCCGACAATCCGGGCGACTGG
>JANOGJ010000042.1:0-2582 GCA_031405995.1 Acidobacteriota bacterium | reverse complement strand
TCAACCGTCCGGCCGCGACGACCTCGGCGCTCGCGGCGCTCGCGCTGCGGACCGGCGCGCCGCTCGTCCCCGCCTTCGCGCTGCCGCTGGCCGGAGGACGCTACCGCATGGTGTACGAGCACCCGGTGGAATTGCCGCCGGCTGACTCGCCCGATCCCATCCGCGAGGTCACCCAGCGCTGCACCGACGTGCTCGAGATGTACGTGCGCCGGCATCCGCACCTCTGGCTCTGGATGCACCGGCGCTGGCGCGATCCGACCACCGGGGAATCGACGCCGCCCGCCGACACGGACGACCGCGAGTTGGGTTTGTTCCGGCCACGGACGTCGGAGGACGAGGAGTAGCGCGCGTCATGGCTGCGGTCGAGCGCGTCGTGGTGAGGCCGCCCAACTGGCTGGGCGACGCGGTGCTCGCCCTGCCGGCGCTGGCCGCGATCCGCGCCGAGTTTCGCGCGGCGCACCTGACGATCGCCGCGCCGGCGTCCGTCGCGGCGATCTTCCGAGAGGACACCGAGGCGGCGCCCGACCACGTGCTCGAGCTGCCCGCGTCGCGCGCGGGCGTGACCGCCGCCCTCCGGGGCGGCCGGTTCGATCTCGGCGTGCTGTTTCCCAATTCGTTCCGATCGGCGTGGCAGCTCTGGCGCGCCGGCGTGCCGGCGCGGTGGGGGTACGCCACGTCCGGCCGCGGGCTCCTGCTCACGCGCGCGAGCCGGCGATCGGCGACGGACGCCCGTCATCAGTCTGACTACTACCGGGCGCTCGTGACCGGCCTCGACATCGCCTGCGATCCGACCCGGCGGCCCGCGCTGCGGGCGTCGCGGGCCAGCGCCGCGCGGGCGGACGCCCTGCTCGCCGAGCACCGGATCGATCGCGGGACGCGTCTCGTGGGCCTGGCGCCGGGCGCCGCCTACGGCCAGGCGAAGCAGTGGCCGCCCGAGCGCATGGCGGAACTGGCCGCCAGACTGGTCATCTCGGCGGGGGCGACCTGCGCCATTCTCGGCGCGACGCACGACCGCGCCGCCGCGCGTGCGATAGAATCCTGGCTTCGCGCCCACGCGCCCGAGACGGCTCCCCGGGTCGTCGATCTCGTGGGTCGCACGAGTCTGGGCGCGCTCGTCGGCGTGGCGGCCCGCGCCAGCGTGCTCATCTCGAATGACTCGGGCGCCATGCACGTCGCGGCCGCGCTCGGCTGTCCGGTCGTCGCGGTCTTCGGACCGACCGACGAGCGGGCGACGCGGCCCCTCGGCGATCATGACGTCATCGTCGAAGACGTGTTCTGCCGCCCGTGTATGCTCCGCGATTGTCCGATCGATCACCGGTGTATGAAGCGCATCTCCGTTGACACCGTTTTTGCGGCCGCCTCGCGGCGGCTCGCCGCGGCCGGGTCCGTCTGAGCGATGCAGCCGGCCGTCTTCCTCGATCGTGATGGCACCATGGTGCACGACGTCGGGTACCTCAGCCGGTTCGAGGACCTGCGCTGGTACCCGTGGACGATCGAGGCGGTGCGGCTCCTCGCGCGCGCGGGGTTCCTCGTGTGCGTCACGACCAACCAGAGCGGCATCGCGCTCGGGTTCTGCTCGGACACGTTCGTCCGGAGCGTGCACGACCGGATGGGGGCCGAGATCGCGGCGGCCGGCGGACGCGTGGACGGCTGGTTCTACTGTCCGCACCATCCCGAAGCGCACATCGACGCCCTGCGGCTCGAGTGCGACTGCCGGAAGCCGAAACCCGGGATGATCCGCCAGGCGCAGGATCGATTCGCGATCGACCTCGGCCGGTCGTTCGTCGTCGGTGACAAGATGGCCGACGTCGGGCTGGCCACCGGCGTGGGCGCCAGAGGCGTCCTCGTGCGCACGGGCTACGGCGAGGCCGAGCTCCACCGGCACGACGGGCGGATGCCGGGCGCCGCGCACGTGGCGCCGGACCTCATGGCCGCCACGGCCTGGATTCTGGCCGAGGCCGGCTTTCCGCGCGAGGCCGCATGACATCCCGCCTCTCCGCCTCGCGCGCCCGGGCCATCCTCAAGCGCTTCAGCCGCGTGCGGCTCGGGGTGCTCGGCGATCTCGTCGCCGACGAATTCATCTACGGGCGGATCGATCGCGTCTCGCGCGAAGCTCCGGTCCTCATCCTGCGCTACGACTCGACGGAGATCGTCCCCGGCGGCGCGGGGAACGCCGCGGCCAACGCGGCGGCGCTCGGCGCGCGCGTCGAGGTCGTCGGCGCGGTCGGCACGGACAGCGCCGGCCGTCGGTTGCTCGAGGCGCTGCCGGCACGGGCGCGGACGTCGGGGGTGGTGCGCGCGGCCTCGGTCGTGACGCCGGTGAAGACGCGGATTCTCGCCGGCGGTGTCCACTCCGCCAAGCAGCAGGTCGTGCGGATCGACAAGGCCGGCGGCACGGTGGGACCGGGCGTCGTGAAACGGGTCGAAGTGGCGCTCGTGCGCGTCCTCCGCCGCGCCGACGCCGTGATCATCTCGGACTACGGATCAGGTCTCGTCACGCCTGCGCTGTGGACGCGGGCGGTGGCTGCCGCGAAGCGAACGCCGCCGCTCGTCGTCGTCGACTCGCGCTACGCGCTCGGCGG
>JANOGJ010000640.1:0-6244 GCA_031405995.1 Acidobacteriota bacterium | reverse complement strand
GCCACTTCGTCCTTGTACCCCGTTCGAGGCAGCGAGATCGCCGCCGTTACGACGTGCTCGGGGTCGAAGCCGGGATCCAGCTTCAGGACGGCCCGGAAGCTCGCCAGGAGCAGGCCTGCACCGATGAGCAGCACGCAGGCGATCGCGACCTGTGCGGTGGCGAGCGCGCGTCGCACGAAGCTCGCGCCGCGTCCCGCCGTCCCGCTGCGGCCCTCTTCGCGCAGCGTGCTGTTCAAGTTGATCCGCCGCAGGCGGATCACGGGCACGAGACCTATCAGCAGCCCGACGGCGAGCGACAACCCGAAGATCACGGCGGCGCTGGCCAGATCGAGCTGGATCTCGTGGCCGCGCGGCAACTGGTCGATCTGGAGCGCGCCGATGCCCCGCAGTGCCCACCACCCGAGGCCGAGACCGAGGGCGCCGCCCGTGCCGGCGAGCAGCAGACTCTCGGTGATCAACTGTCGCGACAGGCGGCCAATCCCGGCGCCGATGGCGTGGCGCGTCGCCAGCTCGCGGCTCCGGGCGTGCGATCGCACGATCACGAGGTTCGCGATGTTGACGCAGCCGATAAGCAGCACGAACAGCACGCCGCCCCAAAGAAGATAAAGAACAGGCCGGACGTCGCGGACCACCTGGTCCTGCAGCTTCACGGCAACACTCGCGAACCCGGCGTCCTTCAGGATCTGGCGGATGTGAGGAAAACGCTCGTCGTTGCGCGCGTTGACGCCGTCAAGCTGTTGCTGCGCGACGATGAGACTCGCGCCCGGTTTCAGGCGGCCCACCATCGTCCAGTTATTGCTGTGGCGCGCTTCGTCGGACTTCTCGCGCGCGGTGAACGCCGCGGGAAGCCACAGGTCGATGTCGTCCCACAGAAACGTGAAGCCGGCCGGCATCACGCCCACGACCTCGTAGGGCTGGCCCGAGAGCCGGAGGGTGCGGCCGACCACCTGCGCGTCGCCGCCAAAGCGCTGCTGCCACGCGGCATGGCTCAGGATGACCTTCCGCTCCTGGCCTTCCTCGCCCTCGTCTTCGCGGAACACGCGGCCCTGGGCGGGCTGCACCCGCACGAGCCGGTAGAACGAGGGCGTCGCGCGTATCGCGGTGAGGCGCTGGGCGCCGCCGTCGCCGCCGAGCGTCAGCCCCTGGCGGCGATAGAGCGCCTGCTCGTCGAACACCGTCATGTCACGGAGACGGTCGAAGTAGTCCGGCACGCCGGTAGACGACATCCCCGAGCCGGCCTTTGGATAGGAGTTGTGCATGAGCACGAGGCGGTCGGACTCGGGCACCGGCAGCGGCGCGAGGAGCACCGACCGCACGACGCCGAAAATGGCCGCGTTCGCGCCGATGCACACGGCGAGCGTCAGGAGCGCGGCCGCGGTGAAGCTGCGGTCTTTCACGAGCAGCCGCGCGCCGAATTTGAGGTCCTGGAGAAGGGTGCGGAACATGACCATCAAGGTTACGTCGAAGGACAGGACGGGGTTCCTGAAGTTCTGAGTTCTCAGTTCTGAGTTCTAAGTTGTCTTCGAAAGCGCCTCTCCGCTGCCGTGAAAACGCTCCTGGGTGATCTCCGCCAGCACGGACAAGGCGATCTCCGCCGGCGTCCGGCCGCCCAGATCGAGGCCGACCGGGGCGCGGATCGCGCGAACGCGCTCGTCGGCCACACCATGCTCGCGCAGCATCTCCTCGATCAGAATCGTCTTCCGGCGGCTGCCGAGCAGGCCGATGTAGCGGGCGCTCGTGCGAACGGCGGCGAGCACGCAGTCGGCGTCCATCTTGTGGCCGCGCGTCGCGATCACGATGTAGCTCGACCAGCCGTACTCGAGTGAGGCGATCGCGGACGGCACGTCGCCGCCGATGACGCGGGCGCCGCCGAAGCGCGACGGGTCGGCGAACTCCGGCCGGTCCTCGAGAACGGTGACGTCGAAATCGAGGAGCAACGCCTGGCGGGCCATCGCGAGCGCGACGTGCCCGCCGCCGGCGATGACGAGCTTCGGCTGGCCGACGACGGGCTCGACGAGCACGTCGTGCGCGTCGTCGAGCGGCATCAGGCGCGCAGTTCCGCGCGGGAGCTGGGCGCCAGCCGCGGCCGACGCGCGCTCGTCCAGCGACGGGTCGCCGAGCGACCCCGTCCGCGCGCCCGCGGCGTCGATCATCAGGCGTCCGGCGAACGCGAGGTCGCGGCCGGTCCGCGTGAACAGCGTCACGAGCGCGACCGGCGGTCCGCCGTTCGCCGCGCGGCCGAGGTCGGCCGACACGTCACGGCCGCCCAGCGCCAGCGCGTCGTCCACACGCTCGGCCAGGATCCACATCGTGCCGCCGCACACGAGGCCCGTGTTCCACGCCAAATCTTCAGTGAGCGCATAGGCGCGGAGCGAGCGGCCGCCGGCCGACAGCACCTCGCGCGACGCGAGAATCGCATCCGCCTCGACGCACCCGCCGCCGAGCGTCCCGGCGGCTTTGTGCCGATCGCCGGCGCCTTCCTCGACCACGAGCAACTTGGCGCCGACGACCTGCGGCGTGCTGCCCTGGGTGCGCACGACAGTGGCGATGGCGGCCGGGCGATTCTCGGCGCGGAGTTCAAGAAGGCGGTGGTAGATCGATGACATCTCTCAATTGATCATTGGTCAATGTCAGCGGGCTTGTCCACGTCCTTGAGGGTACCCGGATCGTCGACATCAATATCAATGCGGGCGATGCCGTCGGCGGCGAGCACGGCGGAGAGCGTCGTGTCCGCCTTGGCCGCGAGGATCGCCGCGCGCAGTCGGCCGGGCAGCGCGAGCGGGTGGCCGCGGCGGCCCTCGTGCCGCGGCGAGACGGCGAGCCCGGTCTCCTGCGCGGCTTCGAGCAGCGCGACAATCGTCGCGGGACGGACAAACGGCATGTCACCCGGCAGGATCAGCAGGAGATCGCCGACCGCGCCCGAGGCGCCCGCCTGGATCGAGGAGAACATCCCGCGCGCCGGATCGGCATTCACCGTCGTCATCACCCGCGCGTCAGCGAAAAGCGGGACCATCATCGCCGAGACCGGCGGGACGACCACCACGACACGGCTGACGCCGCCATCGAGGAGGCTGCGGATCGTGTGGTTGAGCAGCGGCTCGCCCCGGACGTCCGCCAGCAGCTTGGCGCCGCCGAACCGCTCGCCTTTTCCAGCGGCGGGGACGATAGCGACTGATGCCATGATGGGAGATTCTATGCCCATGTCGTTCGGCCATTCGATGCTTGCCCACTGGGCGCTGGACCCGGATGTGCTCTACCTGAACCACGGCACCGTCGGGGTGACACCGCGGAGGGTCCTCCTGGCGCAGCAGGCGATTCGCGACGAAATAGAGCGCCAGCCGTCCCGATTTCTGCTCCGCGAGCTGACGAGCCTGGCCGGCCGGCCCCGGACCGAGCCCACGCGGCTGCGGATCGCCGCCGAGGCTGTCGCCCGCTTCATCGGCGCGCGAGGACCGGATGTCGTCTTCGTGGACAACGCGACGACCGGCGTCAACGCCGTGCTGCGGTCGTTTCCCTTACAGCCGGGCGACGAACTCCTGCTGACCGACCAGAACTACGGCGCCACGGCGCGCGTCGCCCGGTTCGTGGCGCGCGAGCGCGACGCGGCCGTCCGCGTCGCCGCTGTTCCGTACCCGGCGTTCAATCGGGCGGCGCTGCTGCAATCGATCGCGGCGGCCATCACCGCGAGGACGCGCATCGCGGTGATCGATCACATCGCGTCGGAAAGCGCGCTCGTGTTCCCCATCGCTGACATCGCCGCGCTCTGCCGCAGCCGCGGCGTCGCGCTCCTCGTCGACGGCGCGCACGCTCCGGGCGTCCTGCCCCTCGACGTCCACGCCATCGGCGCCGACTGGTACGTCGCGAACCTGCACAAGTGGGCGCACGCGCCGCGCAGCAGCGCGTTCCTCTGGTCGCACCCGTCGCGCCAGGCTGGACTCCACCCCGCCGTGGTGTCGTGGGGCCTGGACCAGGGCTACCTCGCCGAGTTCGACTGGGTCGGCACCCGCGATCCGTCCGCGTGGCTCGCCACTCCGGACGGACTCGCGTTCCTGCACGAGCTCGGCTTCGACGCCGTGCGCCGCTACAACCACGACCTCGTCTGCCGCGCCGCGCGGATGCTCGCCGACCGCTGGGGCACCCGACTCGAGATCGACGACGCGGACCTGGGCTTCATGGCCACGGTACCGGCGCCCGATCGGCTCGGCAGTTCCAGCGAGGACGCCGCGCGCCTGCGGGATCGACTGCTCTTCGAGGACAAGATCGAAGTCCAGGTGCACGCCGTCCAGGAACGCCTATGGATCCGGATCTCGGCGCAGGTTTACAACGAGTGGTCGGACTTCGAACGACTGGCGGAAGCGGTAGCCGGCACGCCGGGCCTGAAGACCCGGCCTCCATTGTGAAAAGTGCTCCAGCCTCTTACCTCGACTTGATCCAGCGCTCGACCTTCACGCGCAACGCCGAGAGTGGCACCGCGCCGTCCTCGAGCACGAGGTCGTGAAAGGCGCGGATGTCGAACTTCGCGCCGAGTGCCTTCGTCGCCTCGGCGCGCAGCCGCTGAATCTCGAGATTGCCGATCATGTAGGCCGTGGCCTGTCCGGGCACCGCGATGTAGCGGTCGATTTCGGCCTCGACCCTCGCCTTGTTGTCCGTCGTGTGCGCCAGGACGTAGTCGATCGCCTGTTGTCGCGTCCAGCCGAGCCCGTGCATCCCGGAGTCCACGACCAGGCGCGCGGCGCGCAGCGCCTCGTTCGAGAGCAGCCCCAGCTTGTCGACGTCCGACGAGAACAGGCCCATCTCGTCCGCCAGCCGTTCGGTGTACAGCGCCCAGCCTTCGCCGAAACCGGACAGGAAGAAGTACCGCGAGATGGGATGCAGCCCGCTCCGCTCGAGCGCTGTCGCGACCTGCAGGTGATGTCCGGGATACGCCTCGTGAAACGCCGTGGACTCCAGCCCCGCGCGGCTCTGGTCGGTCGCCTTGTATGCGTTGATCAAGTACTTGCCGGGCTTGCCGTCCGCCGACGGCGGCACCGCCTGACCGCCGGGCGCCGTCTTCTCGAGAAACGGCGGATACGGCTCGACGATGACGGGTGCCTTCGGCACGCGGCCGAAGAACTTCGGCACGGCCTGGCGGGCGCGCTCGACCGCGGCTTCGGCATACTTGATGAGTTCGTCGCGGCTGCGGAAGCGGTACCGCGGCTCCGTCTTGACGCGCTGGAGCAGCTTGATCGGGTCGTCGGTGCCGAAGCTGCGCGCGCCAATGACGCGCATCTCCCCCAGGATCTTCTCCATCTGCGACAGGCCGAGGTCGTGGATCTGCTTCGGCGACATGTCGACCGTCGCGTGAAACCGGACGGCCGCGCGATAGCAGTTGGCGCCGTTCGGAATGGCCGTGACGCCGATCGCCTCCCGCGCGGCGGCCAGATACGTGTCACGCAGGAAGTCCCGGTACCGTTGGATCGCCGGACGGATCTTCGTCTGCTCGAGCTCCTCGAGCTGCTTGCGAAAGTCCGCGAGCTCACCCGTGTCCTTCGGGGCCATCTGCACGAACGGCGAGTCGCCGACGGGCGTCTCGAGCATCGCCTCGACCTGCGCCATCACCGACTGCACGTTGCCCTTCGGCGCGGTGTAGCCCAGGCGGATCCCCACCCTCAAGTTCGCGATCTCATCGTCGAGGTACTTCGCCAGCTCGGAGAACCGCGCGATCGCCGCCCGCTGCTCCACGGCCGTCCCGACCGCCTGCATGCCGGCGATCACCGGCATCTCGCCCTGCCAGCCGGTCCACGTCGGGCTCACGTTCCACAACTCCATGCGGCAGGTACGGAAATCCTGGGCGCGTTCGAGCTGGTTCTCGAGGAACGTGTGCGTCACGGCCTCGGGCCGGCCGGCGATGGAGGCGCTGTCGATCTTTTTCAGCTCCGCCAGGATCGCGTCCTCCCGGCCCTCCCACCGCGCGAGCGCGGGCAGACTGTGGTCAGCCAGTCGATCGGGATGCACTTCGGGCGCGCCGATGGCCAGCGCCTGGTAGGGAAACGCCTCGAGGTATCCCTGGACGTACGCGTCCGCAAGCGCGGTGATCTGCTTCGCCGCGGCGTCGGGATCCGCGGCCGGCACCGGGCTACCGCAGCCCGCAGCAAGAACAACAACGATGGCGATGCGCTTGAATCGGTTCATCATCGGTCTTTGCCTGCCATTCTTCATGTTCTTCATGGTGGAGGCTCTTGGCCGTCCTTACGACGCGGACCGT
>JANOGJ010000012.1:0-6721 GCA_031405995.1 Acidobacteriota bacterium | reverse complement strand
GCGGGCCCGATCGTGCCCGGCGGCAGTTCGACCGAGAACGAGCACGCGCGCACGTCCCCGGTCTTGTCAGGCTGCACCTGCGAGTTGCCGTTCGCAAACCTGACGGTGGCCCGGTAGATCCCCGGCTTCGCGAAGACGCTCTGCGCGAGCCGCGAGGCCAGCGCGCGATCCGGCACCGTGTGCATCACGTCGAACACCTCGAACGTCGCGCCGCAGCAGCGCCCCTTGGCGTGCGTGCCGCGGCGCAGCGGTCGATCCTGGTCGGCGGCGAGCTTCGCCTGCAGCGTCAGGACTCCCTGGACGATGGACTGGATGTCGGCGGATTCGATCGCGCTGTAGCGCGCCGCGTTCGCGCTGACCGATCGGACGAGCAGGAAGGCCGCGAGCCCCGCGCCTAGCAGCATCGCGAGGCCGAAGAGACCACCACGGCTGTATCCGGCGTCCGGCTCGGGCAGCGGCGCCGTCACGCCGCCCGCCGCCCGCCCCGCCACCGCGGCCAGCCCGGCCGCCGGCGCCTCGGGCACCGTGTCGAACCGCTCGGTATGTGTCTTCAGGTACTCGATGATCGCGAAGCGCATCTCGTCGTTGAGCGTCGGGTAGAACCACGGCCACTCGTGTCCGGTGTTCCAGTTGCCTGCGATCCGCGTGTCGAGGGTGACCGGCTCGAGCCCCTTGGGCAGCGTGAACTTCGCGTGATCGGTCTGGAGGCCGAGCTTGATCGGGTCCAATTCGCGCTGGCCGGTTGGAAACGTCACGGGCCGCTCGGCCGCTGGCTTGAGCAGGTCGTAGATCGTCGGCACCGACCCGTTGTGCAGGAAGGGCGCGGTCGCCCAGATGCCCACCAGCGTTTTCGATCGGTAGACCTTCCCGCCCTTCGAGTCCGCCCACTTCTCGGAATCAAGGAGCGTGGCTCGGAACGTCGGATCCCATTGCGGGCCCTTGCGGATATGCCGTTGCTCCAGCGCGTCGATCGCTGCCGTGCTCAGGTTGCGCTCGGCGTAGGCCTTCACCTTGACGTTCGTCACGATGTCGAGGGCGCCGTACGCAAACGGCAGCACCTCGCCTTTGGGCGTCCTGACCAGACGATCGAACCCGATCGCGACCAGCGGATCCGTGCGCACAAAATCCAGCGCATGGAGCTGGTACGTCCGCATGGGACTGTCGGGGTCGCTCACCCACTTCTCGTGGCAGGGGGCGCAGTGCTTCCCGAACAGCGCTCGGCCGCTCTCGGCGCGCGCGCGATCGATGGCAGGAAACGCGTCGGGCCACACGGGCGGCTGGAGCTTGTAGGCGAAGTCCTCCAGCTGGTGGAGGTTTTCGATATTGACCGTGCTTCTGTACTTGCTGTCGTAAATGGCGCCGACGCCCAGCGCCTGTCCGATGTTCCGCTCCATCACCGAATTGGTGTTCGCGCCCCACTGGAGCCAGCCGGTGTACGCCATGCCCCAGACGTGCGGGAAACTGACCGGCGCGTCGGCCGGCAGGCTGTTGCCGGGGACGCGGCCGAAAAGCTCGTCGCGGCCGATCCCGAACGCGTCGAGCCGCCCGAAGCCCTCCGGCACGCTGATCGCGAGCGAGTGCGCGAGCGTCGGAAGATTGCGTATCACGTCCGCTTGCGCTTTGAGCAGCCCGCGGTTCTGCGTGAAGCCGTGAATCAGCCGCCGGATCAGCGACTCGTCGGGCGCGAACGGGTCGACATCGCCCGCCTTGGCCGCGGCGCGCCGGGCCTTCCTTATCGCCCGGACGCGTTCCCAGAATCGCACCAACCGGCGCGGCGACAACAGCGTGTGCTCCGTCTCGACCGCCATCGCAATCAGAAACTGGTTCACGAGCACCATGTTCGGACCGCCGTCAATGCGGACCGCGCGGTTCCGGTACTCGATCTGGCCGACGTGGCACAGCGTGCAGTTGAGTCCGATCATCTCGATGCCGAGCGCCTTCTGCCGGCCGAGCGAGATGCCCACCGGCAAGCCGTACCGGTTGCCGGGGCTCTTCGGGTCGGGCAGCAGGCCGAAGCGATCGAGGGTGTCCATGAATGGCCGCGCCTGCAGCGCGCCGTCCGCCGCCGGCGTCTCCACCTCGAGCGCCAGGAACCAGTCGAGCGGGAAGATCTCGCCGCCCTCCGACAGGTGATAAAACACGCCGCGTTCCTGCGGCGTGAGGCCATTCTCGCCTTCGGCCGCGATGGGCGGCGGGAGCGGCGCCGCTTCCCGCACGTGCGGTCCCACGATCCCGGACGACCGCAGCAGAATGCCGCCGATGAGTCCGACGACGAACACGCCGACGACGAAGAGAGTGCCACGCCGCTTCATGCTTATGCTCCTGATCGTCCTGTGATCGCGACGCACAGATCGCGGGCGCTCGCGAATCGCTCGTTGCGGCACAGCGTCTGCACCGTGTGCAGACCCAGCGCGCGGTAGCTTTCGAATTCCGCGTCGTCAAACCACTGATTCGTCGTCGCCTGATGCGGAAAGGGCGGGTTGGCGCGGGCGTAGTTCGCCACGTCGACCGGCTCATCCCCGAGGATCGTCGGCTTGAGATACAGCAGGATGCCGTCCTCGGTGCCGGGATCGACGCGGCGATAGCCGATCGTGCCGATCGCCCATCGGATCGGATGCGGCCCGGCGCCCGGCCCGCCGATGTGCACGCCGCCCGGAAACGCGATGTCGACGCCGAAGTCGACGCGCACGAGGCGAATCGCGTTCGCGAGATCGCCGAACGCGTAACCGGGATCCGCGCCCGCGTCGGTGACGACGATGTAGCGGCAGCGCCGGCGGATCATTTCGTACAGGCCGAGGTTTTCGAAGTGTCCGCCGTCCGAGAGGTTGACGTACGGATTCCGGTCGGTCGTGCGGCCGAGCGCCTCGTTGACGAGCGGCGCCACGCCGATCGTGGGCGCGGCCCTCGTCCACGTCGCGTCTCCCGGCGCGCCCGGGTTGCCGAGCCACACGCCGAGCCGCGCGTTGAACACCGTCAAGAGGAACGTCAGCGCGGGCGAGGATGTCGCGCCCATGTTGGGGTTCACCGCCGCGCCGGACGTCGTGAGCGCCTGGCCCAGCGTGATGCCGCCGGAGTAGCGCGAGGCCGGCCGGTACCCTACGTCGGCCGATCCGACGTGCAGCGGCGAGATCGTGAACGAGGCGGACTTGCGCTCCGCCGTGGCCAGCCGGTTTTCGGCGACCAGGTTCAACGTCGCATTCACGACGTGCAGCGGCCGGCCCGGCTCCGTCAGGCGGCTGATCGCGAGGTCGTCGTCCTCGTCGAAGCCCGTAAACGGACTGGGCCGCCGCTCGGCCCCCGGGCGCGAGACGCCCAGGAACGTGCGGACGAGCCGGTCGCGATACATGCCGTGGAGCGAGAACCGGTTGATCGCGATGACATGACCGAGCAGCAGGGCCAACCCCGCGAGGGCGCCGAAGACGATGAGATCCTCGGGCAGCGCCGCGCCGATGGGATGCAGGTGCTCGGAAAACAATTCCAGGGTGCGGACGGCGTTGTGGACGGCGATGAGCAGCAGGCGATTGCCGTCGGAGACGAGCACGATCAACAGAATCGCGATGACAGGCGCCGCCGCGAGAAACGCGACGCGCTTCACCCAGCCCAGGCCGCTCGACGCGACCAACCAGGCGGACGCGACGCTGTGGGCCACGGCGCCGCCCAACACGGTCAGCAGGCCAAGGCCGCTGCGGCCGACCGCGTGGGACACCCCGAAACGCTCGAGCACCCCGTCGAACAGAATCGGACCGAGGATCACGACCGCGCTGGCGAGGCCCCAGGCGATCGCCGAGATCAGGACCCACGCGCCGGCCCGGGCCCACCACTCCCGGTCCTCGTCCGTCATCTCGCGGCTCGCGAGCCCGATGAACAAGGCGATTTGCAGGAACAGCATCAACATGGAGATCGTCAGGTCGACGACGACGAACAGTTGCGGGTCGTTGTGCGCCAGCGACGTGAGGTAGTGGTGCGCCCAGAAGGCGGCCAGCCGGCCGGCCGCGCCGGCGAGCGCGGCGGCCAGCCAAATCCATGGCCGCCACAGCCGGCCGCTCATCGCCCCGCCGACGATCCAGGGCAGGACCATGCCCGCCGACGACAGCAGCACCTGCGAACCGAGCGACAGCGGGTCGTCGAACCGCCACGCCCAGTAGCGATGGATCGATGCGATGACGTGCACGAGCAGCACCGGCGTCAGGAACCACACGAGGAAGCGGTGCAGGCCGCTCGCGCGCCGGCCGAGGCTCGGGAGTTCGAGCGCGGCGTAGATGCTCGCGATCGCCACCAGCAGGACCAGCAGAATCCAGTGGTGCCGGAACAGGAACTCGAGCGTCTCGCGCGACACCAGCTCGGGTTGGGAGGGGAGTCCCAGCACACCGAGGTAGAGCCGGGGCACCATCGCGGCGGCCGCGATGAGCGGGACGAGCACCATCCAGTTGACCAGGAGATTCCGGAGAATTGTGCCCATCAGGGTCCAGACATCGGCGGAAAGTCCGCCGGTGCGCGGATCGAGGAACTTGATGAGGCGCCGGAGGCGCGTGACGGTCTCGGGCTCGGGCTGGCCGGCCGGTCCCTCGGCGAGTTGTTGGCACGGATCGGGTTCACCGCGCTGATGCGCGCGCAGGCGCCACGACGTGAGCCAGCCGCCGATGTAGCCGCCGCCGGACACGGTGGAGAGGTAATCAAACGTGCCGAGGACGCCGGCCTGGGCGAGTCCCTGCAGCACGCCGAGGCCAAAGCTCGCGCTGCGCACGCCGCCGCCCGAGAGGCAGAGGGCTGTCGAGTCCTCACCAGGTTTGTGCTGCAGGAAGCGCGCTTCCTCCTCGAGCACGCGCTCGATGGGGAGTGGGGCGGCCGTCTCGATGGTTCCCGAGGTCACCGGCGCGTCATCCGAGCGAGGCGAGCAGGGTGCGTGCGGCGACCAGATCGGCCGTGGCGTGGCCTTCGGTGAACCACTCGTAGACGGGGGCCAGCGCGGCGCGCGCGTCCGCCTTGCGCCCGAGATCGATGAGCAGTTTCGCGAGCCCGGTCGCGGCGCGCAGTTCGAACGACTTCGCCTGCTGCGTCGCGGCCTGCGCCATCGCGGCGCGAAAGCTCGCTTCGGCAGCCACGGCGTCGCCGCGGGCGCGCAGCAATTCGCCGCGCATCCGGTGCAACTCGGCGAGGTAGCCGCCCTCGGCCATGCGCTCCGCGTGCACGAAGCCCTCGTCGATGGCCCGGAGGCCCTCGTCGAGACGGCCGGCCCGGCAGAGCGGATCGGCGAGGAGCGCGAGGAAGGCCGTGCGCACCAGTCCGGATCCGATCGCCTGCTGGACGACCAGACTGTCCTTCAATTGATCGATGCCCTCGTCCAGCCGTCCGAGCTGGGCGAACGCCGATCCCTGGAACGCGCGCCCCCATTCCTTTTCCTGGGCGAGGCCGTACTCGCGCGCCAGAGCGACGACTTCGTCGCCGAGGGCGACGACGTTGTCCGGCTCGCCGCGATACAGATGCACGCCCTCGAGGACGAGCAGCGCAAACGCCAGCGTCATGGGCTGGCGCTGCGATCGCGCCAGCGCCAGCGTCTCCTTCGCGCGCGCCTCGGCCTGGTCCGGGTAACCGAGCACCCACAGCGGCCGGCTCTCCATCGCCCGGCCGATCATGCCGGGGTCCAGGCCGTACATCGCGGTGTACTGCAGGTGGTCGGCTGGGACGTGCAACTCGCGGCAGCGCGCCAGCAGCCGCTGCGATTCCGCCATGTCGCCCTGGAACTCGCGCAGCACGCCGACCAGGTGGTGGCCGCCCATGATGAAGGCCTGGTTTTCCGACAACTCCGCCATGCGCATCACTTCCTCGGCGCGCTCGCGGTACTCGCGGAGGTCGCCGCGGATGGCGTAGAACAGTGTGAGCGCCCAGAGCACGGGGAGCAGTTGCGGCGGATCGGCGAGGGAATGACACAACTGGCGCGCGCGCGTGAAGACTGGCTCGAGTTCCGGCGCCGCCCAGCCCTTCATCATCCGAAGCGCCAGGCCCCGGATCATCTGCAGGCCCAGTTCCAGTTGGATGCGCTGGGGGCCGTCGGGTAATCCGCGCAGCCCGGTCAGCCCGCGATCGGCGAGCGACAACGCCTCGCGGAACGCGTAGAGCCCGGCGGCGTGCTGGGCCGCCATGAAGTAGTACTGCGCGCTCGACGCGAAATCGCGCGCCGCTTCGAACAGCACGGCCACGCGCGCCGCGACGCCCACCACCCGATCGCCGTGATGCGCGACGAGCGCCTTGGCCACGCGGCCGCTCAGCGCCGCGCGCCGGGCCGGCTGCAAGGACGCGTAGAGCGCGTTCTGATACAGCACGTGCACGAAGCGGTAGTCCTGCGTGAGCGTCAGGTCGGGAAACTCGCGCTCCGCCCCGCGTTCGACGAACACATGCACGCGCTCGAGCACGTCGAGGCGGTCCTCGACGGCCGCGGGGTCCATCTCGACAGCCTCGCTCACAATCGCCGAGTCGAACTCGGGCCCCTGGACGCTCGCCGCCACGAGCAACTTGCGGTCGGCGTCGTCGAGCTGCTGGATCTTCCGCTGGATCATGCCGCGGACCGATTCCGGCAGATCGCGCGGACTGTCCGGTGTCGTCGGCGCGAGCCGCCAGCGTCCCTGCTCCTCGAAGATGCCGCCGGAATCCCGGAGATACCGGAGGAGGTCGGCCATGAAGAGCGGGTTGCCCTCGGTCTTCTCGTGGATTTCGGCGGCGAACG
>JANOGJ010000881.1:0-4413 GCA_031405995.1 Acidobacteriota bacterium | reverse complement strand
GGTGTACACGGCGACGTCACAGCCCGTCACGGCTGTGGCGGCGGCCGCGCCGGCCGCCGATCCCGGCGGCGGGCGACGTGGTGGCGGCGGAGGCGCAGGGGGCGGCGCCCCTTCGGCAGGCTCAGGGCAGGGGGGCCGGGGTGGCCCGGGCGGCGCGCCGGCGAGCGGCTCGATGAGCGCGGTGAAAGGACTGAACCGCGCGACGTGGACCAGCCTCAGGTACCCGGCGCCGTTCGTGATTCCGCCCGGCATCGTGCTGTGGGGCGGTGGTGGCGGCGCGCCGAAGATGGCGCCGGGGACGTACACAGTGAAGATGACATCCGGCGCCTGGTCGGCGACGGAGACGTTCAAGCTGAAGGCGGACCCGCGCTATCTGCCGGCCATGACGGACGCTCAGGGCGCGGAGCAGTTGCGCCTCGGCAACGAAATCGGCGCGCAGATCAAGGAGCTCTACGACAACCTGGCGCGAATCAGAGACGCCAAGCGCCAGGCCAACGAACTCGCCGCCAAGACCGGCGCGGGCTCGCCGATCACAGTGGCGGCCAAGACGCTGAAGGATCGCCTCGAAGCTGTCGAGGCCGACATGACGCAGATGCAAGGCGACGCCGGCGGCCAGGACGCACTTAATTTCCCAGGACGCATGGACAACCAGTTGCTCGTGCTCTTCGGATCGATCATCACTCCGGAACGGCGGATGGGCTCTCCAGTGCTCGAGCGCTACAAGGACATCAAGCCCCAATCGGACAAACTGATGCTGCGCGCGGCTGCGGCTCTGAAGACCGAGGTCGCTTCGTTCAACGCCGTCGCCACGAAGGCGGGTCTGGAGCCGATCGTGGTGAAGTAAACTCTCCCGATGCTCGTGGCGCGGCGCTTCGTGGTGAGCGGCCGCGTGCAGGGTGTGGGCTTTCGCTACTTCGCCGCGGAGGCCGCGGCGGTCGAAGGTCTCACCGGATCGGTGCGGAACCGGCCGGACGGCGCCGTGGAGGTCTCCGTCGAAGGAGACGCCGAGGCGGTCGTGCGATTCGAGCGAAAGATCCGGCGCGGGCCGCCGGCCGCCCGCGTCGAGGACGTCCTGGCCGAGGACGGCGCGCCATCCGGCCGCGTGAGTGGGTTTCGGATCGACGGGTGAGTCTGACAGTGAGGGTCGCGAGAGTGAAGAGATGGACGCGCTGAAGAGCTACATTCGCCACGTTCCGGACTTTCCGAAACCGGGGATCCTCTTTTACGACGTCACGACGCTGCTGAAGGATCGCCAGGGGTTTCAGATGGCGATCGAGGCGATGGCCGCGCCGCATCTCGGCACGCCCATCGACGTGATCGTCGGTATCGAGAGCCGCGGGTTCATCTTCGGAGCGGCGCTGGCGGATCGGCTGAAGACGGGGTTCGCGCCGGTGCGGAAGCCGGGCCGGCTGCCGGCGAAGACGCGCCGCGCGTCGTACGCGCTCGAGTACGGCACGGACGCCCTCGAGATCCACGAGGACGCCGCGACCCGCGGCCAGCGCGTGCTCATCGTGGACGACCTGCTCGCGACCGGAGGCACCGCCGGCGCGACCGTCGGCCTGGTGAAGGGCCTGGGCGCGGAGGTGGTCGGCGTCCAGTTCCTGATCGAGCTGCTCGCCCTCGACGGGCGGGCGAAGCTGAAGGGCGAGAACGTGGGAGCGGTATTGAGTTACTAAGTTACGCGTTAACTTAGAACTGGGAACTCTGAACTCAGAACTTTCGGAGTACACGCTGTCCGGAAGTTCTGAGTTCGAAGTTCTGAGTTCTAAGTTTTCGTTACGCGCCCGTAGCTCAGATGGATAGAGCACCGCCCTCCTAAGGCGGGGGCCGCCTGTTCGAATCAGGCCGGGCGCACCACAAAACCGATCGCGATGCCTTCGATGCGCCACGTCTCCTGCGTGGACGGATCGCCCGGCGCGACAGCGTCGAAGGCGAAGCGCAGTGAAACGACGCCGCCGAGGTACCCCGCAAGATCGATCTCGAGCGATACCCACGCGTCCGACGCCGCGACCACGTGCACGGTCTCCCACGTGACGCCGTCGCGGCTCGCCTGAACGCTGGCCTGTGACGCGGTCGCCGAGAGCCAAGACTCCACCCGGAGCGTCGCGCCCGAACGCGCCGTGAGGTCCAACGGTTCGGCCCGCTGCAGGGTGTGCGTCTCCGCGCCCGCGGCGACGGCGATCCAGCTTGTCTCGGTGCCGACGCGTGACCGCTCACTGTTCCGCCGGAATCCGGCGGCGATCCAGGCCTCGTCGCTTCCGGTGCCGCTGACGTCGCGTGGCCGGCCGCCGGCGGTGGTGGGTTCGGCGGGCGAGACGGAGCCCGTTGGTGACGTCGCGAATCCAAGCGTGTTTGCGGCGCTCGTCCGTCCTGAGGCCGACCAGCCGGCATAGGGCACGCCGCCGGGTTCGATGCATTCGGTCCCAACCGTGACGACTGAAGGCGTGCGCTTGAGCGTGACGTTGTCGAGCCGGATCCACTGCTCGCTGCCGACCGTGGCCGGGTAGAACGAAATCGTGGCGTTGGTCCACGCCTTCGTGGCGCGCGTCTGGACCGTGTAGGCCAAGAGCGGCTGGCCCGGCACAAGCCAGAACGTGCAGGCCGCGAGGTCGGTGAAGTCGTTGTCGTGCAGGAGCACGGTCACGCGCTTTCGCACGGAACTGCTGTTACCGAGTTCGAATGTGGCCGTCAGCCGCTGGTCAATGGTCATCGGCTGACCCGTTGCCTGCAGGACGACGCCCGCCGGCGTGCCCGGAAGCCTGATGAATTCAAAGACCCCGCCTGTCACCGCGCCGCTGATCTGGCCGAACGTGCCCCAGAAAGGCGAGAGACCCGTGCCGAACGTGCCGTTGAACAGCAGATTCGGTCCATCCGCGCCGCCCGGAGGCGCAGGCGTCGTGGGATCGATGCAGTCCGTGCGAGTGGGAGATTGCGCGGGCGTGAACTGCAGGGTCACGTTGTCGAGCCGGTAGAAGCCCCCCGGGTCCGAGGCGGCGTTGGTACTCGCGGCGTAGAACGAGATGGTGGCGTTGGCCCATGGCTTGGTCGTGTGCGTCAACATGCCGTAGGTGGCCAGTGGCGTGTTGGGGGCCAGCCAGAACGTGCAGACCGTCAGGTCGCTGAAGTCGCTGTCGTGCAGGACCACGCTGATTCTCTTTCGCACGACGTCGTCGTTGCCGAGATCGAATTGGGCGGAGACGGGTGCGTCCGTGCCGAGTATTTGCCCGGTCGGCTGGAAGACGACGGCCTGGTTGGACGTGCCGGGCGGCGGCGCCACGCGCTTGAAGCCCAGCGTTCCGCCGGCGGTGGTCGTCACGATGTACGACGGATCCGGCGTGGAGAAGGTCAGCCAATTGGCTTGACCGGCGGCAAAGGTGCCGTTCACAACCACGTTCGTATTGGGCAGCGGCGTGAGACGCCCGTTGACGATGACCATCTGCAGGTCCAGGTCGTCGATCGTCCGATCCTGGTTCGCATCGCGCCAGTCGTCCCGCGTGCCCACACCGCCGTACGCCGCTCGCACCAGGTTGAAGTCGGTGATGTTCACCAGGCAGTCGCTGTTCGCGTCGCCGGGCATCCGCGGGCACAGGACCAGGAGGGGATTAGAGGTCTGGGAGGGAAGACACGAGGGATGGGATTTCCAGCCTCTCGGGTCGTTCGCATCCAGGACCGGCGGGCAGCGGAAGCCGGCTTCGTAACGCGGCGCGTTAGCGTCAATAATGTCGAACAACTGCCCGTCGCGCGGAATTTCCCAGTAATGGTTGACGATGTAATCCAGCGGCACGGGATTCAGAGCGAGCAGAGTATTCATCCCCACGGCCTTGGCCCGTGCTTCCTGTTTCGTCCGGGGAACGACGCGCGAAACGCACGTGTACACCCCGTAAGTGCTGCCAATTGGCCCGTAGGCGCTGCGAGCCCAGTAATTGTTATCATGGGCAAAGGCGCACCGGTCCACGTCGTCCTTATACAAATGGGCGGGGCCCCCATGGCCCTCGCCGGTCTTCCAACCGTAGATATGGTTCCGCCACGCCGGGAAGTAGAAAGGCGCGAACCCTAGGAAGCTAAATGCGCCACCGGCGTTGTACTGGTTCAGGACCTTGGAATCCGGTCGGCACCCGGGTTCGCCGTCTGCTCCAAGCCCGCTGGCCAGGCGGCACATCGACGTCGTGACATCCATGGCGTCGGTCGGCAGGTAATCAACATTCAGGTAGTAGCTCTGGGGGTCCCACGGGGTGATGTCATTCGGCTGAATGCAGGTCGTTCGCTCCACGATCCATTGCTCGAAGGGCGAGAGAGCGTTGGGCTGAATGGTGAGGCGAATCTCCCCGGCGAGGTTCATGACGTTCCATGAGAGGTAGTAACCGGTGTGGATGTTCTTGAAGAAGAACTTGTCGGCGTAGTGCGTGCCGCCGC
>JANOGJ010000861.1:0-1682 GCA_031405995.1 Acidobacteriota bacterium | reverse complement strand
GAGGACGTCCGCGGACCCTTTTGGGTAACGCCGAAAGTGCAGATCTACGCTGGTGAGCGGACGAGCGTCGCGGCCGGCGCGGTGGCCGTGTTCGTGCCCGGCGTCGAAGGCAGCGTCGGCCTCGGGTACGTCGTGAGCACGACCGGCACCGCCGAGCGATCGTTCACGATCGGAGGCGCGTTCGGATACCTGGCGGACGATGGCGAGGGGGAGTCTGGCGTGAGTTCGCCGCTCGTCATCATTGGCGGCGAGCGGCGCGTCTCACCGCGCGTGTCCGTGATCACCGAGAATTGGGTCGGCGCACATGGCGGGTTTGTGACGCTCGGCGTGCGCCGGCACGGTCGGAGAATGCAGGGAGACGTCGGCCTGGCTCTGGCCTTCGGCGGCGACTTCGTGTTTCCAGGCATCGTGGCCAACTTCGCGGTCAAGTTCGGGACCCGCCGATGATCTTCTGTGGCGATTGACGCGAAGCTCGTCGAGCGCCTGCACCGACAGGCGGGAGCGGACCGCTGGCAGGTGTCCACCAGCCGGTTTGCGGACGCGCTCGCGGCGAGCGCCGCGCGCGGCGCCGACCTCGCCGCGCTGCACCTCGCCGACCTCGCGCTGGCCTGCGCGTGCGCCGACGGACACGAAGGCGCCTGGGAGCACTTCATGCGCGAGCAGCGCCAAGTCCTCTACCGCACCGCCGACGCCATCGACCCGACCGGTGGCGCGCGCGACCTCGCCGACGCGCTCTACGCCGAGTTGTACGGTCTTCCGCGCGGCGAAGGCGAACGGAAGTCCCTCTTCCGCTACTTCCACGGTCGCAGCAGCCTCTCGACGTGGCTGCGCGCCGTGCTCGCCCAGCGGCATGTGGATCGCTTGCGGTCAGCGCGGCGGCTGGACCCGCTCCCGGATGAGGAATCGGCGGCCGCATTGGCGGCGCCCGCCCGATCGATCGAGACGGAACGCGACCGGGACGTGGCGGTCATCCGTGACGCGCTCGGAGCCGCGATCGCGGCACTCGACCCCGAGGACCGGCTGCGCGTCCGCTGCTACTATGCCCAGGAGTTGACGCTCGCACAGACCGGCAAGCTGCTGGGCGAGCACGAGGCGACCGCGTCCCGCCAGCTGGCCCGGACCCGCCGGCACATTCGTGGCGACGTCGAGCGCCGCCTGCGCGACGCGGGCCTCACCGAGGCGGCGATCGCCCAGTGCTTTGCCTCGGTGGTCGAGGACGCCGGGCCGCTGGACCTCGAGGCCCTCCTCGGCGAGGCCCCGCGCAAGGAATCCTCGGCCGATCGTTCAAAGGTGGGGAAGGCCCTGTGAGCGACACCCAAAACCCGAACTGCCTCGACGCCGAGACGATCGCCGCGTGGGTCGAGGGCGGCCTCTCCGGCAACGCGCTGGCGATGGCGCGGTCGCACGTCGCCGACTGCGCGCGATGCCAGATGCTGGTCGCGGTGATGATCCGGACCGAGGCGGCCGGCGTCGCGCCCGCGGCTGCACGGCCCGCGCGCGGCTGGCTGGGCTGGTTCGTGCCGCTGGCCGCCGCGGCCACGGCGGTCGCCATCTGGGTCGCGGTGCCGCGCCCCACAGCGCCGGAACTGTTGTCCGTGGCGAAGGAAGAAGCCGCGCCCGTCGCCCGGGCGACTCCCAGCCAACCGGTGGCGGAACCGAAAGCGCAGGCTGCGCCGGCGGCC
>JANOGJ010000858.1:0-9164 GCA_031405995.1 Acidobacteriota bacterium | reverse complement strand
GCCGGCGGCCTGGAAGCCGAACATCTGCCGCCAACGGAAGGTGCCTAGGAAGCGACCTCGAGGCTGGACGCGAACCAGCCGGGCAGGTCGATCCGCGTGCGCTCCCCCGACGGCACCTGGAACACCGTCAGCCACGGATCGCGGGTCGCGACGTACAGCTCGCGTCGCGTGGGCTCGTACGCGAGGTCGAGCGCCCGCATGCCGGGGCCCAGACGCTTCGGCGACTCGGGCTCGCCGACGTCGATGTACCCGACCTCATCGTCCGTGAAATAGAAGAGGCGGCCGAGGTTCTCGGCAAACTCGAGCTTGCGGACGTCCTTGCGAAAGAGCGGGCCTTTGATGCGGGTGGGCTCCGCGAGATCGATCCAGAACAGCCCGACATCGGATCCGGCGTACATGCGGTTCGCCACTGGATCGCACGCGAACGTGCGAAACATCTGCCCTTCGACGCGATCGGGCACGCGCCCGGCGACCGCGTACGGCGGCCGCTCAGCGCGCTGGCCGGCGCCGAGCGACGCGGCGGCCAGGATTCCGACGGCGAGATAGCGGGCGCCCGTGGTCATCGGTTCCCAGTTCTGAGTTCTAAGTTCTGAATTCCAAGTTGCGTCAATGGCGGTGAGGCAGGGATTCGAACCCTGGGTACAGGTTTAAGCCCGTACAACGGTTTAGCAAACCGCCGCTTTCGGCCACTCAGCCACCTCACCGCGACAGAATCCTAAGTATATTCGCACGCGCCACCGCGCCTCTACCGCCTGCCCGGCACCGCCACGACGACCGATGCCAATCCCTGCCGGCCCGGCGCGAGGACCCACCGCGGGCCGGCGCTGGAAAAATACGACGCGTCGAGCGCGTTGCGGACTGTTACGCGGACTTCGAGCGCGGACGTCAATCGCCACGACACGGCAGCAGCGACGAGCGTGTAGCGGGGCGTGGGCACTTCGGCTGGACCGGCCCGTTCGTGCTCCGCAACACCTGCGATGCTCACGTAGGAGGACAACCGCGCGCGCCAGACGTGACGCGCGATGAGCGCCAGCGATCGCGGTGCGATGTCATTGAGCGGCGTGTCGTCGACGGCGTCGCGGCCGCGTGACGCGTGTCCGACCAGATCGAGCGACAAGCCCGCGCCGACATCCACGCGGGCCCCGATCTCAACGCCGGTGAGTCGCGCGCGCCCGCGATTCCTGATGCCAAACAGATCCACGCCGGCCGTGAAGCGCTCCACCAGATTGTCGATGCCGTACCGGTACGCCGCGCCGTGCAGTTCGGCGCGGCCTGCGCTGTAGCGCACCGTCACGTCGACCTGGCGGCTGGTCTCCGCCAGCAGATCGGGATTGCCTTCGAGAAAGCCGCGCCCCACGGGCCCGCGCGAAAACCTGTCTGTCAGCGTCGGATCGCGAAAGCCTCGCGCCGCCTGCACCGTCACCACCAGATCGCGGATCGGCGCGAGAGTCACCGCACCGCTGGCCGCAATGGCCTGGTGATCGATCGCGCGATCGCCAAAAAACCCGCCGCGGTTGGCGCCGTGAATCGTCTCGGCGCGCACCCCGCCGGAGAGACTGAGCCACGGACGCAGCGCGCGCGAAGCCTCCGCGAACACGCCCAGACTCGTTCGATTCGCGGACTCGATCGACTCTGAAACAACCGTCGATGCGAGCGCCCCTGCGGCGTTGTACTGAAACGCCGTGTCAGTGGACGACACGCGGAAGCGCCGCTGCAGGTCCGCGCCGGCGAGGAGGCGCAGCCCGGCCAGCGACCGCTGCGCCGTCGCGCGAATCTGCAGGTCTCGCGCCCCCGAGTCCGTGCGATCGACGCGGCGCGGGCGGCCAGGCGCCGCCAGGCGATCCTGCTCGAGCCGTTCCTCCGACGCGCCCGCGAACGCATCGATCCGCAGGTCCTGCCACCTGCCCCACGCCGGCCGCTCGAACGCCATCGTCAGTCGATGCGATCGCTCGAAAGGACTCGTCGCCACGATGGCGTTGGAGTCGCTGCGGGGACGATGGATGTCCGTCGCCGCATCGGACTGCCAGCCGGCTGAGAAGCGATTCGCGCCGGCGGAGTGTGACCACTGCAGCCGCGCGCCCGCATCCTCCCACGCCGAGTGTGGCACCACGCCTTCGGGCGAGCGGTAGTCCTCGAACGCCCGCATGCGGACGCCCGCCATCAGACCGCCGCGGCCGTACCCATGCGACAGTTCGAGATCGGCGCGCCGCTCCGGCAGGCCGGCGCCGCCGGTCACTGAGGCGCGCAGGGCCAGCGGCCCGCCCACATCGACAGGCCTCGTGCGCGCCGCAATCACGCCCCCAAAGGCGTCCGTACCATAGGCCACCGACCCGGGACCGCGTGACACATCCACCCGCGCGAGCCAGCCGGGATCAAGAAAAGACGCGTTCGGGCCGGCGCCGCGCTCGGTGGAGACACGAGCGCCGTCCACCAGAATCAGCGTTCGCCCGCGCGCGAGACCGCGAATCGCCGGCGTCGCGCCCTGCCCTTCCGAAATCCAGCTCACCCCGGGTACGTGCTCCAGCGCCTGCGCGAGCGTGACCGGTTGCCGCAACGCGAGGCCCGCCGCGGTCTCCGAAGAGATCGACGCGCCCGCAGACACGGCGATGTCGGGCGCGGTGCCGCGCACGGTCAGCGTCTCGCTCCAACCCGGGTCGACCTCGAGACGGATCTCCTCAGACGGGACGATTGCCGACAGCCGTAGAGGCTTCGCCGCGCGGCCATCGGGCCGAAGCACCACGACGACGAATGGCGTCGAAGGGAGCACGGGCCAGGTAAATCTCCCATCCTGGCCAGTCCGCACGGATCCAGACACGCCAACGATGGCAACGCTCGCTCCGGCGATCGGCCGGTTCGAGCCCGCTTCGACGACGATTCCTGTTCGCGGCGGCGCCTGTGTTTGCGGCGCGCCCGACAGCAGGAGAAACGACAAGACGCCTGAGATCACGGCGTCACTCTAATGCAAAGGAGTGCTAGAGTCTGCCTCTGCAAATCCTGGAGGGTTTCGTGGGCGACATTAATACGGATAGGAACGCCAGCAGGGACGAGACCGGCTTCCCCAGCCGGCGTACAGTGTTGAAGCTCGGCGCATCGGGTCTTGGCGCTGCTGGACTCGCCGCGCTTGGCGCCAGCTCGATCGCCACAACGGCAGTGGACGCCCAGACGCCCGGATCCGGCCAGGGCCAGCAACCTCCGACACCGCCCGCGCCAGAAGCCATCGTCACGCTGACCGGCCGCGTCGTCGAAGACTGGACGGAGCCGTGGATCTGGCGGCCGTCGGAATGGCCGGATCAGCCGCTCGTGCTCAACGTTGTCAGCAATCCGAGCCCACCCCGCGCCATCTCACCGGGCAACCGGTTCGCGCCGCTCTACAGCTTCAATGGATCCAGTCCGGGGCCGACGATTCGGGTTCGGGGCGACGCGCGCCTTCGAGTGATCGTGCGCAACCATCTGGGCCCGAATCTCGGCCGCGTGCCGAAGGGACCGTGCCCGGATCCGTTCGAGCAGCGCCCGGAGATCCTGGCCAAGGCCTTCTGCGCCATGGCGACGGCCGAAGGCATGGACTGCAAGGCGCCCGCGCTGACGACGCGTATCGTCTTCGAGCATTTTCATCAACTGCTCGACGCCACGCCGGCGACGATGATCGATACGAGCTGTCTCTCGGGCCCGGTGAACTTGCCGCATGCGTCCCACACGACCAACCTGCACACCCACGGCCTGCACACGCAGCCCGGTCTCAATGCGAACGGCACGTTCGGCGACAACACGCACTCGTGGATTCTGCCGCGCGCTGATGGCGAGATGCGCCGGAACGCGAAGGACCCGAGTTGCAAGAGGCTCGATGCGAACGAGCGGGTCGGCGAAGGATATTACGAACACCCGCTCGCGGTGCCGAAGACCGCCGGCGGCGGACGCGCGGGCAATTCGCATCCGCCGGGCACGCACTGGTACCACCCGCACGCGCACGGCGCCACGCACGATCAGGTGTCGAGCGGCCTCGCAGGGTTCCTCATCGTCGAAGGCGACGTGGACGACGCGATCAATCGCGTGATGACGGGCGAACCGCGTCCCGATCCCACGAAGCGGACCGGGCGCTACGACTATCGCGAGCGGCTGATGATGCTCCAGCGCGTCGAAGTATTTTCAGCGGACAACGATCAGTCGCGGCGCGCGCAGATTCGCATCGCGCCGCCCGTGGCCGTCAACGGCGCGTTCACTCCCACCGTCATGGTGATGCGGCCCGGCGCGGTCGAGCGCTGGCGGGTGCTCAATGCCAGCGTCGACGGCCGCGGGTTCAAGCACTTCATGGTGCTCGAGGGCCAGTTCGTGTTTCATGACCGCCAGCTCTGGCGGGTGCTGCCGCCCGCGACGGAAGGCGCGGCCGTGCGCTTCGAGCCCGCGCTGCGCCAGGATGTGGCGAAGGCCACGCAGCAGCTGTACCAGCTCGCGTTCGACGGCATCACACTCGTCGAAGTCGTGGATGGAAAGGCGCGATACACGATCAAGGACCTCGCGAGGCAGAACGCGGGCACGGAGAATCCGCTCGATCGGCCGCTTCCGCCGGGCGAGCCGCCTGCGCGCGCGATGCTGAACAATGTCGAGGCGTGCTCGCGTGACGCCGACAGCCTGCGACGAACGATCAACAGACCCAATCAGGTCTTTCTGTCCAACGCCAACCGCGCGGACGTCCTGTTCAAGGCGCCGCTCGACTCGGCGGGCAAGGTGTTCACCGTGTTCGGGCAGGAGTTCCCGCTCGGCACGGACAATTTCGAGCAGCGCATGCAGATCGGCGCGGCGCGCGGTGGCACCGGTTTCACCGGGGCGAATCCAGCGCCCATCGATGTCGTCATGGGCTACATCAAGATCGCCGGCTCGGCGGTCGAGGGCGGCGACTTCGACGTCTTGAGCCTGCGCCAGGTCCTGCCACCCGTGCCGATCGACCTGCAGCCGGTGCAAAACGACGAGCTGCGGATCCAGGCGACGGAAGCGACGCGGCGCAAAGTGCCGGTCGGCAGCTTCCGCACGCGCGTCGTCAGCTATTCGGGATACGGTCCGACCGACTTTCCGCTCATCGCCCCGCCGGCGGATTTCATCGAGAAGAATCCGAAACTCAAGGGACTCGTCTGGGACGAGATCGACGGCGCGAAAGTCGTGCTGCCGCCGTTTTCACGCACCATGGCGGTGAACAGCCAGTTCGATCTCGCGGCGAACCCTGAGCCGCCCGCCCCGCAGAAGTTCGCGCATCATGACGACACGCACCCGAAGGTGCTCGTCAACACCGCCGAGGAGTGGGTGCTCTATAACTGCTCGATCGGCCTGTGGAGCCACACGGATGCAAAGCGCTTCCCGCAGCCGGGCCAGTACGCGCTGCACTACCGCGCGTATCCGCTGACGAAGGCCGAAGGACGCGCGCGCCATCGGAAGGATCCGGAGTTTCAAATCACGACCAAGGGCGCCGATCACCCGTTTCATATTCACATCAATCCGTGCTGGGTCACGCGCATCGACGTGCCGGACGAACAGGGCCGACTGCACAACATCCTCGACGCCCCATCCTGGATGGACACCGTCTCCATTCCGCGCGGTGGCCGCGTCGTCTTCCGATCGCGCTTCTCCGATTACACGGGCATGTGGGTGAATCACTGCCACATCCTGATGCACGAGGATCACGGCATGATGCAGGCCGTCTCCTCCGTCGCGCGCGCCGAGGAGGCCAACTACAACCCGCGAACGCGCGTGGCCGCTCACGCGCTCTCGGCTGACGAGGTCAGCGCGATTTACCCGGCGCCGGCGCTCGAGCTGATGTACCGGCAGAGCCTGATGTTCGTGGACGCCAGCCCCGACGTCGGCCAGGTGTTTCCGGGCTTCGGACTCACGGTGCCAAAGCTGGACGCCTGAGGTGGGGCCTTCGCCATCGACTCACCTTTCGGTCCACACCCGGATCGTCACCGGCGAGAGGAGCCGCACGGTCGCCACATAGCCGCGTCCCAATCGAACGTCGGGGCCACGCGTGGACAGCACGACCGCCGTCCCGCCCCCGGCGCCGGCCGCCGCGCCGATAGCCGCGCCCTTCTTGCCGCCCACAATGCCGCCGACAATCGCCCCGCCCGCCGCGGGAATGCCAATCGTCTTTGCGTCCTTTGCCTTCGTCGCGCGACCAACGCGCGACACCGCGGACGTGTCGATCGCCAGATGCCGGTTCGGTCGCGCCAGCGTCAATTGATCGAAGCGGAACGCCAGGTACGCGCGCCCTTTGACGCGTCCGGCTCGCTCGGCGCGAGTGACGTGCCCGACGAGCCCGCTGCCGGCGGGAATCGCCGTCATGCCGTTGATGACGACCGCGCGCCGCACGTGCGCCCTGACGGAACTTTCGATGCGACTGGTGTCCGAGGCCACGTAGGAATCCAGCACGAGCGGAATCACCGTTCCTGCTGGCAGGGTGACGTCTCGATACCGGATCTCGCGAGCGGCGGCCGTCGGTGAAGCAGCCGATGTCGCGAGAACGAACGTGACCGCGAGTACGGCGGGAATCCATTTGGTTCGCATGTGGACCTCCTTGACGATGAGATCCAGCAGGGAGCATGCCAACCGCCCGAGAGTCCGGGCATATGCCATAAGTACCCTTGTTGCAGAAGGATGCGGCGGAGCGCGACCGCTGACGTTCCGTCGGCGCGGGCTGACGTGAGAAGTTCTGTCCCCGATAACGGACGCCCGATGCGGTGCGCCGCCATCCTCTCTGACCTGCGGTAACATCACCGCCAGTCCCCAATCCCCGGAGGCCGACCATGCGTCGCCGAACCTCGCTCCGTCTCGCCGTCTTCGCACTTCCTGTTGCCGCGCTCTTGCTGGGCCTCTCGCCCATCGGCGCGCAGGCGCCGTCAGCCGGCGATCACACCGCGCTCCTGAAGGCGTGGGACGCGCACAAGGCGCTGGCGCAGTCCTCGCCCTACCGCGCCATGAACTGGTCGTTCATCGGGCCGACCAACATCAGCGGCCGCATCGCCGATGTCGCGGTCGCCGATCGTGGTTCATCTCGCCGGCTCTATGCCGGCAGCTGCTGCGGCGGCCTGTGGGCGTCCGACGATCTCGGCCAGACGTGGCAGGCGGTGTTCGACAAAGAGGCCTCGACGGCCATCGGCGCGGTGGCCGTCGCCTCGTCCAACCCCGACATCGTCTGGGTGGGCACCGGCGAGTCGAACATCTTCCGCAGCTCGTACACGGGCACCGGCATGTACAAGTCGACCGACAACGCGAAGACCTTTCAGAACATGGGTCTGATCGATACGGGCACGACCGGCCGCATCGTCATCCATCCCACCGATCCGAACATCGTGTACGTGGCGTCCGCGGGCCAGGAGTGGGTGGAGAACGAGATGCGCGGCGTCTACAAGACGAGCGACGGCGGCAAAACGTGGACGCACTCGCTGAAGATCAGCCCGAAGACCGGCGTCAACGATATCGCGATGGATCCGAAGGATCCGAACACGCTCTACGCAGGGGCGTGGCAGCGGCAGCGCCGCAAGTGGAACGACCCGCGCGTAGAACCGGGTTTCAGCGAAGGCGGCATCTTCAAGACCACCGACGCGGGCAGGACCTGGAACCGGCTGACCAAGGGTCTGCCGCCATCGAACGAGCTGGGCCGCATCGGCCTGGCCGTCGCGCAGTCGAATCCCAACGTCGTGTACGGCTTCATCGACAACTACGGCTGCATCACGGAGGCAGCGGCGGGCGGCGGACGCGGCGGGAACCCTGGCGGCAGCGCCGCAAGATGTCCGATCAAGGGCACCGAGATTTATCGGTCCAACGACAAGGGCGCGAGCTGGACGCTTGTCAGCGGGCAGACCGACGACGCCGAGCAGCGCGCGTTCGTGAGAGGGATCGGAGCATCGTACGCGTGGGTGTTCGGCAACATCCGCGTCGATCCGACGGACGAAAACACCGTCTACACGCTCGCGCTCGGCATGAGCGTGTCGCGCGACGGCGGCAAGACGTTCGGCGGCCTCGGCGCGCCGTGGCCCGGCGCCCCGCCCCCCGCGACGCCGCCCGCCGGTGGTGGACGCGGCGGCGCCGGTGGCGACAACCACGGGATGTGGATCGATCCGAAGAATCCCCACTTCCTCGTGCTCGGCAACGACAGCGGCTTCCGTGTCTCCACCGATGGCGGCCAGACGTGGCGCAGAGCCGATCTGCCGGTGCAGACGATTTTCAGCATGAACTTTGATATGGACACGCCGTTTCGCGTGTACGCATCAGTGCAGGATCACGGCGCCTTTCGCGCGCCCATCGATATCAGCAACGGCCGCGAGAACTTGAAAGCCATACCGTGGGAGGGCGCGCCCGGCGGCGAGTACACGCAGCATGCAGTCGATCCGAGGAACCCGAACATTCTGTACACCGGCAAACTCACTCGCACGGACTACAGCGTTCCCGCGCCGGCTGGCGGCCGCGCCGGCGGCGCGCCTGCCGCGGGCGTTGCACCCCCGGCGCCGGCAGGACCACAGCGCACGACGAACATCACCCCCCGAGTTGGGCAGGGCGAGGATCCGCTGCGCATGCAGGTTCTGGCGCCGATCGAACTCTCGCCGCACGATCCCGACACCGTTTACTTCGGCACGCAGTATCTCTACCGCTCGCGCAATCGCGGCGAAACGTGGGAAAAGCTGACGGGCGACCTGAGCTACGGAGACAAGGCCAAGATCGGCGACATCCCGCACCAGCTCGTCATTACGATCGCCGAGTCGCCGAAGAAGAAGGGGCTCATCTATACCGGCACCGACGACGGGCGTCTGTACGTGTCGATCGATGACGGCAAAGAGTTCAGGGAACTGACGGCGAACCTGCCGAAGAAACAGTGGATCGGGAAAGTGGTGGCGTCGCAGCACCACGAAGGGACCGTCTACGTCGCGCAGCAAGGACGGTACGACGAGGACTTCGCGGTGCGCCTCTACAAGTCCGCCGACTACGGCAGGACGTTCCGGAGCATCGCCGGCAACCTGCCGGGCGGCCCGATGAACATGATTCGCGAAGATCCCGTGCATCCGAACGTGCTGTATGCGGCCAACGACTTCGGCGTGTACGTGACGACGAACGCCGGCGCGCGGTGGGAGGTACTCGGGGGCAATCTGCCGTCGGTTGCCGTCATGGACTTCATAGTGCACCCGCGC
>JANOGJ010000852.1:0-3289 GCA_031405995.1 Acidobacteriota bacterium | reverse complement strand
TCAACCTCAGGGGCGCCCGGGGGGCGCGGGTGCTGGCGGCGGGCAGCGGGCCGGCGGCGTGCCGACCGGGCGCGGCGGCGGACAGGACCGCGAGTGGTACCGCGGCATTCCCGTGCCCCCAGGCATGCCCGGGAATTTCACGCGCCGCAACAACACGAACTACATGCAGACGGGCGTGCTCTCGGCGCTGCAGCTCACGGCGATGTTCCCGAATCTCGTCATCGAGAACTTCTACACGAAGACGCGCAACTCGATCGAGCAGGGCAGGAACCAGGCGCCGCACGGGTACGTGATCCCGGTGCAGAAGGACATGACGAAGGCCGCCGAGCTCGTGCGGATTCTTCGCGTGCAGGGCATCGAAGTCGGCCAGACCGCCGCGGAGATCAAGATCGGCGACGCGGCCTATCCCGCGGGCTCCTACGTCATCAAGGCCGGCCAGCCCTACTGGCGCCTCGCCAAGAACCTGCTCGAGAAGCAGGACTACCCCGATCCCGCGCTCCGCACGTACGACGACAGCGGCTGGAGCATGGGATGGGCGTTCAACGTGACGGTCCGGGAGATTCGCGACAAGGCGATCCTCGACGCGCCGGCGCCTCTCGTGAAGGCCGACGGCATCCGCGGCAAGGTCACCGGCACCGGCACGGCGGGCCTCGCCGTCGCGCACTACGGCGCGAACAACATGATCACGTTCCGCTACAAGGTGAAGGCCGCGATGAAGATCGCCGAAAAGTCCTTCACCGCCGACGGTGTCGACTTCCCCGCCGGGTCCTTCATCGTCACCGGAACCGCCACGGAGGTGCAGGCGGCCCGCGCGGCGGTGGAATCGCTGGGCCTCACCGCGGTGGCGTTCTCGTCGGCGCCGTCGGTGGCCACGCACGACGCCGACGTGCCGCGCGTCGCGATCTACTCTCAGTGGAGCGGCACGCAGGAACTCGGCTGGTACCGCCATGCGTACGACCAGTTCGGTATTCCGTTCAAGCTGATCTACAAGGAGGACGTCAAGAAAGGCAATCTCAAGGCCGAGTTCGACGTCATCGTCATGGCCGCGCAGAACGTCTCGCGCGCGTCGGTGCTCGCCGGGCCGGCCGGACGGCCCCAGCCGTACCTCAAGAGCGACAAGTACAAGTTCCTGGGCATGTACGGTGAAACTCCGGACATGAGCGGCGGATTCGGCCAGGAGGGCGTCGAGGCGTTCGAGAAGTTCCTCGAGGGCGGGGGCACGCTCATCACGACGATGGGCGCCGTGCGGTTCCCGATCGAGTTCGGATTCGCGCGCTCGATCGACACGGAGTCAGTGGCCGGCGTCAACGCGCAGAAGCCGCTCGTCAACGCGGAGATCGTCAAGGGCGACCATCCGGTGTTCTACGGCTACCTGGACAAGATCGTGCCGGTGAAATACGGTCAGGGGCAGTCGGTGTTCCGGGTGGGCGTGGCCGATCAGGGCAACATCCTGGCGCGGTTCGTCGGCGGCGACGCCAACGTGCTCAGCGGGCTCATGGAGGGCGCCGACGCCATCCGCGGGCGCGCGTTCGCCGTGGACATCCCCGAGGCGTTCCGCGGCAAGGGCCGCGTCATCATGTTCGCGGGCAACCCGGTCTATCGCTGGCAGAACCACGGCGAGTTCAACATGGTGTTCAACTCGATTCTGAACTGGAACGATAAGTAGACGCTAAGGGCCAGTTCCAGAATGGAGGCCGGGTCTTTAGACCCGGCTTGCTGGCGGGGCTAAAGCCCCGCCCTCCACGATCAGTCGTGAACCGTGAACGTCGTCTCGAAAACGATGTCGGGACGAAGCGAGTTCCAGACCGAGCAGTACCGCGTGCGCGAGAGTTCGATCGCGCGTGAGACGACGTGGTCGTCGACGCGGCCGGTGAGATTGAAGTGCAGCCGCATCGCGACGAACCGCCGCGGGTGCTCCGCGGCCCGTTCGGCTTCGCACGTGATCGTCATGGCGCGCAGGTCGTGGCGGCCCTTCTTGAGGACGTGGACGACGTCCATGGCCATACAGGCCATCACGGCATAAGCCAGCGCCTGGGGCGGAGAGGGCACGCCGGGCGTCGAGCTGTCCAGTTCGATCGCCGGCTGGCCCGGGCTGCTCCTGAACTTCAGGTCGCCGGCCCACTCCAGCGAGAGCGAGACCGTCGGCCGTTTCTCGGCCGGGGCCGGCCCTTCCGCATACACGCGGCGAAACGCGCTCCGAATCGCCTCACCGGAGGACGTGACGACGTTGATCGTGAAGCCCGTAGCCGCGGCCAGTTCCTCGACGACGGACGTGGCGGTGGGATCGTCCATCGCGACCGTGAGCGTCGGGCCAATCTGCGCCACGGGCATCAGCAGGTGGCGCTCCGCGAAGTCGCGATCGACGCGATTGGCGAGACTCCGATCGATCACCACGCGATCGAGATCGATGTACGGAACGTTGAGCTGCGCGCCCAGGGCCAGGCGCATCACCTCGTCCGTCACGACCCGCATGGCGAGCAGGGTCTGGCCGATCGGCAGCTTGAGGCGCGCCTGTTCGGTGAGGGCGAGCGCGAGTTGCGCCTCGGTAATCGACCCGTTTCTGACGAGGATCTCGCCCAGGCGCGACCGCGGCAGCGAGTGTTTGTCCACGCGACCGCAAGTATAGCCGCGTGCAAGGTCCGCCTTGTCCGGCCCGTGGGCGAGGCGTAGGATGGCCCTTGAGATCGATCCGTCATGGCTGAGGAGCGCCGTCAGCACCCGCGCCTGCGCGGGCCGTTCGAGGGGCATTGGCACGGGGGCGCCGAGGCGCGCGAGGTGCGCATCTCCGACGTCAGCCTGGGTGGCTGCTTCGTCGAGACGATGGTGCAGCCGACGAAGGGCGAAGAGACGTCGGTGACCATCGCGTTTGGTCCTGGTCAGTCCATGGACATCACAGGACACGTCGTCTCCGCCGAGCCCGGCTTTGGCTTCGCGATGAAGTTCGACGAGTTGACGCCGGCCGACACCGCGATCCTGACGAAGTATTTGCACCAGGACTAGGGTTCGAGCCGGGTCCGGCGGAACATCGCCTACATTGCAGGCGTATAGCCTACAATGAAGGCCATGCCCGCGCCCGCAGCCTACCTCGGTGAATTCGAGCACCTGATTCTCCTGGCCGTGCTGCAGTGCGGCGCCGAGGCGGACACCGTCTCCATTCGCCAGACGCTCGTCGACCGAACCGGACGCCAGGTGGCGCGCGGCGCGCTCTTCACGTCCCTCGACCGGCTGGAAACCAAGGGGCTCGTCCGATCGCGGCTGGGCCCACCGCTCGCGGTGCGGGGCGGCCGGC
>JANOGJ010000834.1:0-4228 GCA_031405995.1 Acidobacteriota bacterium | reverse complement strand
TGCGGAGGCGCAAACTCACTGGAGGCCACATCGAGGGGAATCGCCAGGAGGAAGATCGCGAGGATGATCGCCGCCGACGCCGCAGGCGCGCGGAACACACGCCGCCAACCGTCGAGGAACGCGGCGAACACGTCGGCAATTCTAGCATGGTGTGTTTGTCTGAGGAGTGAAACCAGTGCCCATCAAAGTCATGCACATCGGACTCGGCCCCATCGGCGCGGGCGTCGTCCGGCAAGTCGCCGCCCGCAAGGGCTTCACCATTGTCGGCGCCGTTGATGTCGATCCCGCCAAGGTCGGCCGCGACCTCGGCGAGGTGTGCCAGGCCGGCCGCGCGCTGCGCGTCAAAGTCACGGACGACATCAGCCGGACGATCAAGGCGTGCCGGCCCGACGTGGCCGTGCTCTGCACGAGCTCGTCGCTGAAGAAGGTCCTGCCGGAGTTCGAGGCCGTGCTCAAACTCAAGGTGCCGATCGTCTCGACGACCGAGGAGCTGGCCTATCCGGTCAAGAGCAACCGCGCGGTGGCGAAGAAGATCGACTCGCTGGCCAAGCGCGCGCGCGTCGCCGTCCTCGGCACCGGCGTCAATCCAGGGTTTGTCATGGACGCGTTGCCCATCGCCCTCACGGGCGTGTGCAGCCGCGTCGACGCAATCGAAGTCGATCGCGTCCAGGACGCGCGCATCCGCCGCCTGCCGTTCCAGCAAAAAATCGGCGCCGGCCTGACGCGCGACGAGTTCATGGATCGGGTGAGGGATGGCCGCGTGCGGCACGTCGGCCTCGCCGAGTCGATCACGATGATCGCCGACGCCATGGGCTGGAAGCTGGATCGCGTCACCGACGAAATCCAGCCCAAGATGGCCAGCGCGCGCGTCGCCAGCCAGTTTCTGACCGTCGAGGCCGGGCTCGTCTGCGGCCTCGTGCAGGACGGCGTGGGCTACCGGAAGGGCCAGCCCATCATCAAGCTCCACATGGAGGCCTACCTCGGTGCGCCGGAGTCGTACGACGCCGTCCGCATCACCGGCGACCCGCCGCTCTCGATGAAACTCGCCGGCGGCGTCCACGGCGACGTCGCCACGACGTCGATCACCGTCAACTCGATCCCGAAGGTGCTCCAGGCCGTGCCCGGCCTCCGCACGATGCGGGACATGGTGTTGCCGTCGTTTTTCGGAGGGTAGAAGAACCCCGGAACCTACTTCGTCGGAGTCCGCAGTTTTTCGACCAACGCCTGCACGAGCGCATCGACCGTGTACGTCTCCGGCACCACGGTCGCGTGAATGCCCAGTTCCGCCGCCGCCGCGGCCGTGACCGGTCCAATCGCCGCGACGACCGTCGTTCCCAGCAGGTCCGCCGCCTGCTCTTCGCCGAACAGCGTGCAGAAACGCCGGACCGCCGTCGGACTCGTGAACGTCACGGCGTGGATCTGGCCCTCGAGCAGCATGCGGTACAGGTCCTGAACGGCGGGGGAGTCGGGCGCGTCTGGCGCCGTGCGGTACGCGACGAGGTCCGTGACGTCGGCGCCACGCGCCGCCAGGTCCGCGGCGAGCGTCTCCCGCAGGTGATCCGGCCGGACCACGAGGATCGGCTGGCCCTGGATCGACCCGGCCGCGCTGATGGCCTCGCCGATGTGCTCCACGCGCACCTCGGGCACGATGACGTCCGGCTTGATGCCGCTCGCCCGCAGCCGTTCGGCGGTGGAGGGTCCAATCGCGCACACGGACACGCCGCCGAAGGCGCGCAGGTCGCGCGGTCCCCTCGCCAACGCCGACAACAGTCGCGCCACCGCCGTGGCCGACTCGAACACCACCCACCGGTACTTGTCGAGCCGGGCGGCCGCGCGCTCCACCGCTTCGGGATCCTCCGCCGGGCCGATGCGGAACGTCGGCGCCACGATCGCCTCCGCCCCGAGGTTCTCGAGCTCGTCCACCAGCGCGCCCGCCTGCTCCGGTGACCGTGTGACGACGATCCGCTTGCCGAACAGCGGCCGGTCGTCGAACCACCGCAGGTGATCTCTCAGCGCGGCCACCTCGCCGACGACGAGCAGCGCGGCGCCGGCGGCGACGGCATCGGCGCTCGAGAGCCGCTGCTGCAGCTCGAGGGCCGTGCCGGTGATCGTACGCTGGCCCGGCTGCGTGCCCTGGTAGATGAGCGCGGCCGGCTGGTCGGAGTCGAGGCCGGCGCTGAGGAGCGACTCCAGCACCCGCGGCGCCAGCCGCTCGCCGACGTAGCAGACGATCGTCCCCTCGATCTTCGCGAGCGCGCTCCAGTCCACGTCCGGCGTCGAGTCCACCTCGCCCTCGTGGCCCCGCAGCAGGACGACGGCGTCGCCCGCGCCCGGGTAGGTGATGGGCACGCCGGCGTACGCCGTGGCGCCCACGGCCATCGGCACGCCCGGAACGATTTCGAACGGCACGCCCTGCTCGTACAGGAACAACGCCTCCTTGGCGCCGCTGTCGAACACGAACGGGTCGCCCCACTTCAGGCGCGCGACGGTGTGGCCGTCGCGGGCCTTTTCCGCGATCAGCATCGAGATGGCGTCCTGCGCCGTCTCGCGCTCCGCCGGGGCGCCCGCGCTGATCCGCTCGGCGTCCGGTCGCGCCCACCGCAGCGCGGCTTCGACCGCGCGGTCGTAGACGACGACGTCCGCCATCGCGAGCAGGCGGACACCGCGCACGGTCATGAGCCCGGGATCGCCCGGGCCCGCGCCAATAATGAACACACGGCCGAGTGGGGGCATGAGGGTCATCGAGGCGTGGTCGGCGCGAAGTAACCGGTCTTCGTCCGCGCCAGGGTGTCCGGCCGGCCGACACGCAACGCAATCCGCCGCCACGACCCGTCGCGCTTGACGTTCTTCGAGGAGTAGCCAATCGTGTACTGGTTGGCCAGTTCATCGGCGATCTGTTCGTAGATCGCGGCCAGCTGCGACGGCTCCTCGATGAGATACGAGCGCCCGCCGGTCTCCTGGGCGATCGTGCGGAGCACGTACTCCGCTTCCTTCCACCCCTTGGTCGTCCCGTCTTCCCTCGGCCTGAGCCCGATGGCGTAGATCATCACTTCCGAGCGCTTGGCCTCATCGAGCACGAGGTCGAACGGGACGACGCTGGAGGTGTCTTCGCCGTCCGACAACACGATCACGGCCTGCCGCCGGACGTCGTCGGGGGTCTTGGCCCGCTCTTTCTTGAACTCGGCAATCGCGACGTAGATCGCGTTGTGGAGCGACGTCGACCCGCCGGCCTCGCTGCGCCGGATCGCGGCTTCGAGGAGCGCGGCGTCTGACGTGAACGGCTGGAGGACCTGGACGTGGCTGTCGAAGTCGATGATCTCGGCGGTGTCGCGCGACGACATGCGGCGCACGAATCCGATCGCCGCCGTCTGCGCGGTCCTGAGTTTCGTCTCCATGCTCACGCTGGAGTCGAGCACGAGCGCGAGCGCGATGGGCTGCGGGTCGCGCGCGAAGTTGCTGATGTCCTGCGGCGCGCCGTCCTCCAGGACCTGAAAGTCGCCGCGCTCGAGCCCGGGCACCAGGCGCCCGGCGGCGTCGAGGACCGTGACGTTGAGCATCACCAGGTCCGCGCGGACCTTGAACACCTGCTGCGCCGCGGCGGTCGGGCCGAGGAGGCAGGCCGCGACGAGGCCGGCCAGCAGGCGGGTTCCCCGATGCGTCATCGACCGGCCCAGCGCGTGGCGCGGACCTTCGCGTCCCGGCGCTTGACCTCGACCTCAATCCGTTCGGGCGGGACGAGCGACTCCGGCCGCGCGTAGGTGACCAGGTAGCGGGCCGTGAGTTGCGTGGCGATCGAGGTGAACGTGCTGTCGAGCGCCTGCGGCGTCAGGATGACGGTGTTCGAGCCGCCGCTCCACGCGGTCACGTCGCCGAGCGTGAGCGCGCGCTCCCGGGCTTCGCTCGTGCCCATCGCCTGGCCGCGCGTCTGGCCGGCGATGGACCAGACCGACACGCCGGCTTCCCGCAGCGCCGCCTCGACGTTCTTGTGCGTGATCGAGCTGAACTCGGGCCCGTCCTCGTCGACGAACGCCACGATCACGGGCCGAATCGCCTCCTTCTTCTTGAGGTCCTTCGAGATCTCGACGAGGGCCTCGAGCAAGTAGGCGCCGGATCCCGAGATGGCGAACAGGCGGTCGACGGCCCGGCCGAGCGTCGCGGGATTGGGCGAAAAATCGGCGCGCCGCACCGGCCGCTCGCCGAACGTCCACAGCGCCGTCGGCGGGAGCGG
>JANOGJ010000799.1:0-9355 GCA_031405995.1 Acidobacteriota bacterium | reverse complement strand
GCGAACAATTCCCCACTGCTGCCTCCCGTAGGAGTCTGGGCCGTGTCTCAGTCCCAGTGTGTCCGTCCGCCCTCTCAGGCCGGATACCGATCGGAGCCTTGGTGAGCCGTTACCTCACCAACTAGCTAATCGGACGCGGGCCCCTCTCCAAGCGCCAGGTCTTGCGATCCCCGGCTTTGATATCCGTGTATCCAACCACGGTATGTCATGCGGTATTAGCCCTCCTTTCGGAAGGTTATCCCCCACTCTGAGGTAGGTCACCCACGCGTTACTCACCCGTTTGCCACTCTACTAATCCCTTGCGGGACTTTCGCGTTCGACTTGCATGTGTTAGGCACGCCGCCAGCGTTGATTCTGAGCCAGGATCAAACTCTCAAGTTAAAGTGGTCGCCCTTCGACTCGGCCTTGCGGCCTCGCTCAGGGTCAACTCGTTCAACCCGATCGCCTGTTGATTTGGCTCTCGGATTCAACCCGTCCTCCCCCAGGCTTGCACCTGGGATCAGACAGGCTCGTTCAAGTATGCGAAGTTCCCCGCCTCCACTCCCCGCTTACGCGGTGAGCTTCGGCGCGGCTTCGCGCTGATACTCGACGGGCTGTGCTTGCACGTTCTATCTAGTTTTCAAAGAACTGAGACCAGGACCCCATCGGGGTCAGCCCCCCTCTGGCCGGTCCAACCGACCTCAGGAGAACCTTGCGAATTTACGCCAGGGACACGTCCCCTGTCAATGACTACTTCGAGCTCCCTGGGCCATCTGGCGGGACCGCAGGCTTCTCACCCTTAGAACGGGCTTCGAACGGGCCGCGGCAGGTACGCGCTCTAGGACCTCCTAGAATAGCCCCGGCGCCCCCTCCCGTCAAACCCCAGCCCTCAAGCGGTCAATCCACCCTCGGAATCGCCTGCTTGCTCGCCGGAGTCCGATACTTCTCGAACCAGGCCATGAGGTAGAGCTGCTGCAGGAGCTGATGCGACGGCCGCCGCCACCCGTGGAACTCCTCGGGCATCCGAACCATGAGGGTGTCGGCCTTCCGGAGCAGCTTGAGCGCCCGGTAGTACTCCTCCGTCTGCGAGATCGGCGTCCGCAAGTCGGCCTCCCCCGTCATCAACATCGTCGGCGTCGTGACGTTGGCCACATAGTGCAGCGGCGACCGGACCGCGTACTCCATCGGGTCTTCCCAGGGGTACTTCTTGAACTGCCGGTACCAACCGGTACCGTCCGTTGTGCCCACGAACGAGTGCCAGTCAATGACCGGCCGCATGGAAACCGCCGCGCGGAACCGCGCCGTGTGCCCCACGATCCACGCCGTGAGCACCCCGCCGCCCGACCCGCCGCACACAAACAGATTGTCGGCGTCGACCCAGCCTTTGGCGACCGCCGCGTCGACACCCGCCATGAGGTCGTCGTAGTCCTGGCCCGGATAGCTGTGCTGAATGCCGTTCACGAAATCCTGGCCGTACCCCGTGGAGCCTCGCGGGTTCGTCCAGAGCACCGCGTAGCCGTTGGCGGCGAAATTCTGGTACGACCAGCTCCAGCCGACGTTGTACATGCTCCAGGGCCCCCCGTGAATCCAGAGCACGAGCGGGTACTTCTTCGTGGGATCGAAGTTGACCGGCTTCATGAGCCAGCCCTGCACTTTGAGGCCGTCCTTCGAGACGTAGCGCAGCTCTTCGGCGTCGGCGATCGTGGCGCCGCCCAGCACATCCGCGTTGACGTCGACGAGCACGCGCGCCTCGGACGGCCGCGCGAAGGGGAACGTGACGAGCTCGCCGGGCCGGCGGACGCTCGACCGGATCGCGGCCGCCTGTCCGTTCTTCGCAAACGTGATTCCGGACAGCACGTGCGCGCCGTTCGTCATCTTCTTCGGCGGTAATCCCTGATCGGCCGGCGCGAACCAGGTGTTTTCTTCGCCCTCTTCCTGCATCGAGTAGTACACGCCCGATCCGTCTGGCGCCCAGGCGATGTTCGACGGCGAACTCGGAAGGGCGCCCACCCACAGGCGCTTGCGGCCGCCGGATGCCTCCATGATGTACAGGCTGCTGAGGTGGCTGGTGAACTGCTTCTGGTCGTAGCCGGTGTACGCAATCCAGCGCCCGTCGGGCGACACCTCGGGCCCGCCGTCAGGCCCGTTGCGATCGGTGAGGGCGGTGGCCGCGCCCGTGTCCAGCGACACCGCGTAGATTTCGGTGTCGCCGACGAGGTATTCCGCGTCGGGCTTGCGAATGGCCGACACGAAGATCACCTTGCCGTCGGCCGACCAGGCCGGGGCGGAATGACTGTAGTTCCCCGACGTCACCTGCTGCGCCGTGCCGCCGACCGTCGCGTCCACCGTGAAGACGTGTGTGAAGCCGCGCGGCGTCGGTCCCGATCCGTCCGACGCCCACGAGGGCCGATCGATGATCACCGCGCCGCGCGCGAGCTGCGCGCCGCGCGGAACCTCGGGCAGCCTCACCGGGAGAATCGGCGAGTCGTCGGGAACAAAGCTCGTGTAGGCGATCTGGCGGCCGTCGGGCGACCAGGCGATCGAGCCGGGCGCGCGCTCGAGACGCGTGAGCTGCAGACTCTCCCGCGTGTCGGCCCACATGACGTGCAGTTGGGTCGCCCCCGATCGGTCCGAGAGAAACGCGAGGCGCTTGCCGTCTGGCGACCAGACCGGCGAGGAGTCGCTCCAGGCGCCGTCCGTGAGCTGACGGAGGCGATCGCCCACGACGTTAATCACCCACAGGTTCGACCGGTTCTGGTCGCGCGGCAAATCGACGTAGCCGCGCGAGAAGAGGATCGTCCCGCCATCGGGCGAGATCGCGGGATTCGACACCGACTCCATCTGGAAGAACGTCGCCTTGTCGAGGTACTTGGCTTTCTGGGCGTCCGACGAAGCGCCGCTCGCGAGGAACACCACGGCGAGCGAGACGAACAGCACGCGGTTGCGCATAGATCCCTCCGGGGAATTGACCCGGAGAGTGTAACGCCGCTGTCGACAACCTGAACGTCGGACGCCGATCAGCGCCTGGACCCGGCGCCGCCGAGTTCGAACGAGATATCGCCCACGAGGAGGCCACCGGCTCCCGGCTCGGACATCGCGGCCGGCCCGCCATCCAGCCGGCGAATCAAGATCCGGTTGAACCCGGGCCTCCAGGCTTCGGCGGGCGAGGCCCACTCGAACGTCCGCCAGGCTGACGAGATCTGCCGCATGCCGACGCTGCGTCCGTTGACGACCAACTCGATCCGCACCTCGGCCGCGGCGCCGGGCGCCATCACATCGAACTGAACCCGGATGGGCCCTGTCACCGCCAGCGGAACCAGCACCTCCGCCTCCGGACCCGCCATGCGTCGCGCGGACGATTGCCCCGCCACCGCCTCAGGATCCTGCCAGCCCTGACCGAAATACGACGAGCCGTCCGGGCCGGTCGCGCCGACCGCCGTGGCCCCCTTCTCAAAAAAGCCGCTGCGTGACCATCCGCAGACCCGCGCCCGCCTCGGGTTGTTCAGATCCACGCTCGCGCGAGCCCAGGCGCGAATCGGCCTGGCGCCGAGCGCGATGACGGCCGTTGAGAACTGACCCCCGTCGTTGACGCGCACTTCAATCCGCGAGACCACGCCCGGCGCATTCAAGAAACCGGCGGCGTCTGGAACCTGGTCGCGCGCGAGCGCGGCCTCGAGGCGCGCGCGCTCGGCGCCCACGGCGAGGTTGAACGTCACCGACGTGAGGGTCGGCCGCACCGGCCCCTGGGCGATCACGAGTTCCGGCGATCCATCGATCTCCGCGGCAGTCATGTAGATCACCGCGGTCGACTCGAACGCACGGTAGTTGTCGATTCGCCAGACGATGCGCCCCCCTGCGGCCATGCTGAAGACGTCGCGCCAACCAGCGTTCCCGATGTCGGCGCATGGCGCGCGACCCGCCAGGCGATGGATCGCCATGCCGCTCCCGCTCCCGCCCAGCGGCACGGTCTCGAACGCAAACCCGCGGGGTTCGAGGGACGCGGCGGCTTCCGAGAACGCAAACACGGAATAGCCGTCCGACGCGAAGCGGTCAATCGCCTCCGGCTCGTTCGCCACGATGACGATCGAGCGGCCGCGCGCCGCGCGCTCGCCGACCAGCATGTACATGACCGACTGGTCGATCGGATACGCCTCGCTGACGATGGCCGACTTCGCCTCCAGCATGTCGAACAGGGCGTGGAAGTAGCGGATCTCGTGCGTGCGTCGATGGTGGTCGTTGTACGGCCAGTGGCGCCACAGCGCGACGACCGGCACTGCGGCACATGCGGCGATCGCGACGACACCAGCGGCGCGGCCAGCGCGCGTCGCCAGGGACCAGACTCCCTGCATGCCCAGACCGGTGATCAGCCAGACAGGCACAAACGCCGCGACGAGGAATCCTTCGACGTCGGCGTTGACGTTAAGGGCGAGCAACGACAAGGCCGCCGCGCTCGCGATCGCCAGAATTCCGCCAGGGAGACGCCGTCCGGCGGCGACAGCGAGACCGACCGCGAGCGCCAGCAGCCCGCCCACACCCAGCTCGACCCACAGCACGCGCCAGAAGCGAGGCAGCCGTTCGGCGAAGAACTCGCCCAGCGTGAACGCGAACTGCTGGTCGGCGTACCGCGTCGCGCGGAGGACGTCGAAGAGTTCGCGGAGGTTGGTGGCGCTCGCCTCGGCGTACGGCGAGTGCTGGAGCGTCCGGAGGATGATGAAGAGGTACTGCGCGAGGCCGGCGGCGACGATCACCGCGCCGACCGCCACCGTCCGCAGGTTGATGCTCGAAGGATGCACGAGCCATACGAACAGGACGAGTCCCGGGGCCAGCGCGGCGACTGAGAGATGGTTGCCCAGACTCACCGCGCACGCGGCTACCGCGAAGTAGAGGTCGCGGTCCCGTTTGGACTCCGCCCACCGAACGGCGAGGAAGACAATCAGCGCGACCAGCGCCGCGTTCAACGAGTACACCTCGGCAACAAGCGACCGCTCCCAGAAGAAGCGGCCGAAGGCCAGGCCCAGCGCCGCGACCGCCGCGATCACGGCGTGACATCGGAAGCGAAGGAGCGTGAGGTAGACGAACACCGCCGCCAGCGCCCCGAACGTCGCGGACATCAGATTGATGCGATAGGCCAGCGATCCGAACGGCAGGAGGCCGAACAGATACGAGACGAAGATGTAGAGCGGGTACCCCGGCGGGTGCGCGGTGCCAAGCACGCTGCCGAGATACTGGAACTTGGCGGAGTCGCCCCCGCCACCCAGGCCGGGATAGAGCGTCAGAAGGTAGACGGCGAACGCGGCCAGTCCGACCGCCGCCGCGCCGATCACCCGCGCCATCGTCACCGGACGCGCAGGCGATAGACCCGGCGCCCGATGGCGAGCCGGTGCTCGCCGCCGCGGCGCAGGTGCGCGTCCTCGAGCGCGCGCCGGCCGGCGACGCGCGCGCCGTCGATCGTGACCGCGCCCTGCTCCAGCTTGCGATCCGCGTCGCTGCCGGACGTCGCCAACTTCAACTCGACCAGCAGTTGGCGCATCGCTCGCGGCTCAGCGGCGAGCACCCACTCGAGCACCGGCTCGTCGCCGGTGGACTCGCCTCGCGCGCGCTTCTCGAAGCGCTCGGCCGCGCCCGAACCGTCGTCCGAAGGGTGGAAATCGGCGACGATGCGCCGGGCCAAATCGATCTTGGCCTGCTTCGGATGGACGGCGCCGGACGCGACGCTCGCACGGATCGCCTCAATGGCCGGTTCCGTGAGATCGGTGAGCAGCAGGTAGTACCGCCACATCAGCTCGTCGCTGATCGACATGATCTTGCCGAACATCTCGTCGGGCGATTCCATGATGCCCACGTAGTTGCCGACGCTCTTCGACATCTTCTCGACACCGTCCAGACCCTCGAGCAGGGGCGTCGTCATCACCACCTGCGCCTCGAGGCCGTAGCCGGGCATGATGTCGCGGCCGACGTTGAGGTTGAACAGCTGATCGGTGCCGCCCAGTTCGACGTCGGCCTTGAGGAAGACGGAGTCGTAGGCCTGGGCGAGCGGGTACAGGAACTCGTGCACGGCGATGGGCTTGCCGGATTCGTAGCGCTGCTTGAAATCGCGCCGCTCGAGCATCTGCGCGACGTTGTAGCGCGCGGCCAGGCGCACGATGCCCTCCGCGCCGAGCGGGGCCAGCCATCGCGCGTTGAAGTCCACGACGGTCTTCTGTCGATCGAGAATCTTGAAGACCTGCGTCTTGTAGGTTTCCGCGTTGGCGGCAATCTCGTCGGGCGTCAGCGGCGGGCGGGTCTTCGACCGGCCGGTCGGGTCGCCGATCATGCCGGTGAAGTCGCCGATGACGAAGATGACGCGATGGCCCAGATCCTGGAAGTGCTTCATCTTGCGAAGCAACACGGTGTGGCCGAGGTGCAGGTCAGGCGCGGTCGGGTCGAAGCCGACCTTGACGGTGAGCGGCGTCCCGGTCTTCTGCGAGCGCTCCAGCTTGGCCTTGAGCTCGCCGGCGCGGACGACGTCGACGCAGCCCTTCGTGAGAAACGCGAGTTGCTCGTCGAGGGTCACGGCGGGAAGAGCTTATCGCAGAGGCCCGGCTTCGGAGGAGTCTTCGGGCGCGGGGTCGAAGTGGACGCGGCGGCCGTCCAGGCGCCAGCTTCCGCGGAGGATCAGCCCGATGGCCTCGGGGTAGATCCGGTGTTCTTCCGCGAGGATTCGCGCCGACAGCGCGTCCACGGTGTCGTCGTCGAGGACCGGCACGGCCGACTGCATCACGATCGGGCCGGCGTCGAGTTCCGGCGTGACGAAGTGGACGGTGGCGCCCGCGATCTTCACCCCATGCGCGAGCGCCTGGCGCTGCGCGTCGACGCCCGGAAAGGCCGGCAGAAGCGACGGGTGGATGTTGAGGACGGCCTGCGGAAACGCCTCGCAGAACGCGGGGCCGAGGACGTGCATGAAGCCGGCGAGGCAGACCAGGCGCACTCGGTGCTGCCGCAGCGCGTCGACGAGCGCGCGATCGTAGGCGTCGCGCGACGGGTAGCTGGGGCGCGCCATCACGAGCGTTTCGATGCCGGCGGCGCGGGCTCGTTCGAGTCCCGGCGCATCGGCGCGGCTCGCGATTACGACCACCACGGACGCGCGCAGCCGTCCCTCGCCAATCGCGTCGAGGATCGCGCCGAGATTACTGCCGCGACCGGAGATAAGAACAGCTAAGGGGTCGTACCTGTTTTCCACAGAATTGGGCATTTCGGTGCCAGAGGTCCCCGAACCGAAAAACGCGGCAGAACGGATCGTGGCACAGGCGTTGCTAGTGGCAGGAGGCTTTTCCATGCCCAGGATGCGCCGTTCGAGCCTCGATGCGCCGTACTTTCACGTCCTCAACCGCAGTGTGCGCAAGGCGCCCATCTTCAAACGCCCGCCAGATTATCGCGCGTTCCTGGGCGTGCTGCAGGAAGGCCTCGACCGGTTCCCCATCCGGCTGGTGGCTTTCTGCGTGCTCTCGAACCACTGGCATCTCATCGTGGAGCCAGCGGGCACGGCCGGGCTGATCCGCTTCATGCATTGGGTAACCACTACCCATGCGGTGCGGTGGCACCGGCTCCGCCAGAGCACCGGGCAGGGCCCGGTCTACCAAGGCCGGTACACGTCCGTGCCTCTCGCCGGCATGAGCGATCTCATCAGGACCTGCCGGTATGTCGAGCGGAACGCGCTCTCGGCCGGACTCGTCCGCCGCGCGCAGGATTGGCCCTGGTGCAGCCTCGCCGAGCGCCTTCGCCCCACGCCTGAGCTGACGCTCACGCCCGCCAGGTTTCTGACATCCCAAGCATGGATCGACCATGTGAACGCAGTTCGATCGGGCGACGAACGGCTCGAAGCCATGGAGGAACCAGACGACTTGGTGCTCGGGAGGCCTGGCACCAAAGTGGTGAAATCTGTGGAAAACAGGTACGACCCCTTAGACACTCCCTTAGACACTCCCCTCGACACTCCCGATGTCCCAGGCCGAGGGGCCGAGGGCGGCGAGGAGGCGAGGCGCGGACGCCGGCACGCACACCAGAATCAGCCCCACGCCCATGTTGAACGTCCGGAACATCGCCGCGTCCTCAAGGCCTCCGGCGCGCTGAAGCCACGCGAAGATCGGCGGAATCGCCCAGCTCTGGCGGTCAAGTGAGAACGTCAGACCCTCGGGCAGCGTCCGCGGCAGGTTCTCGGTGATGCCGCCGCCGGTGATGTGCGCCATGCCCTTGATGAGGCCGCCGTCCAGGAGCGGCGCGACTTCCTTCAAGTACGACCGATGAGGCCGCAGGAGCGCGGCGCCGACGGTCTCGCCGAGCTCCGGCACGCGGCTGTCAATCGCGAGGCCGAGCTGCTCGAAGACGATCCGTCGCGCCAGCGAGTAGCCGTTCGTATGCAAGCCCGTTGAGGGCAACGCGATCAGGCGGTCGCCGCGCGCTACCGCGCGGCCGTCGATGATCCTCGACCGCGACACGAGTCCCACGATGAACCCCGCCACGTCGTACTCGCCCTCGGCATAGAAGCCCGGCATCTCCGCGGTCTCGCCACCGAGCAGCGCGCACCCGTTCTCCCGGCACGCCGCCGCCATGCCGCGCACGATCTGCTCGGCGACGTCCGGCGAGAGCCGGCCCGTCGCCAGATAGTCGAGAAAGAAAAGGGGCCGCGCGCCTTGCACGAGGATGTCGTTGACGCAGTGATTGACCAGGTCGACGCCAATCGTGTCGTGCACGCCAGCCATGAAGGCGACCTTGAGTTTGGTCCCCACACCGTCGGCGCTCGCGACCAGCACGGGATCGGGCACCGCAGGGTCGACGGCGAACAGCCCGCCAAACGACCCGACACCGGCCAGGACGTTGGAGGTGTAGGTGCCCCTGGCCAGCGCCTTGATGCGGCGCACAGTCTCGTTGCCGGCGTCGATGTCGACGCCCGATCGGCGATAGGCGTCGTCGGCCATCACTCGATGAGCTTCAGGGCCAGTTGCAGGTACGACGCTTCGTTCTGCGGAAACGCGACCGGATACTCGCCCGTGTAGCAGGAGGTGCAGTACGACCCTCCGGTCGGTCCGACGGCGCCCCGCAGGCCGTCGAGGCTGAGATACGCGAGGGAATCGGCGCCGATGTACCGGCGAATCTCGTCGAGGGAATGCGTCGCGCCGATGAGCTCGGACCGCTTCGGCGTGTCGACGCCGTAGAAGCACGGCGAGATCGTCGGCGGGCAGCTGATCCGCATGTGCACTTCACTCGCGCCGGCCGCGCGCACCATCCGGACGATCTTCCGGCTCGTCGTCCCCCGCACGATGGAGTCGTCCACCAGCACGACGCGACGCCCGTTCAGGATGCTCTTGACCGGATTCAGCTTCACGCGCACGCCGAAGTG
>JANOGJ010000793.1:0-3810 GCA_031405995.1 Acidobacteriota bacterium | reverse complement strand
GTCGACTTCTACAAGACCGGGGACGAGTTGTTCGCTCTCATGTGCGGCATCGAGGACGCGCTGCGTGTGCAGTCGTTCTTCGTGATGGACGAGAACTTCCTGCTCTACCGCCGCCGCGCGATGGAGCTGCTCGAATGCATGGAGGCCGCCGGCAAGAGCTGGATCCTGTACGTGTTCTCCTCGGCCCACGCGATTCGCAAGTACACCGTCGAGGAGCTGGTCCGGCTCGGCATCTCCTGGCTGTGGATGGGCCTCGAGTCGCCTCACTCGGCCTACGAAAAGCTGGAGGGTACCGACACCCTGGCCCTGACGCGCCGCCTGCGCGAGCATGGCATCAAGCTGCTCGGATCGACCATCATCGGGCTGGAGCACCACACGCCCGACAACATCAACGGGGAGATCGAGCATGCGGTCTCTCACGACACCGACTTCCACCAGTTCATGCTCTACACCCCGGTGCCGGGCACGCCGCTCTACGGCGCCATGGCCGAGCAGGGCCAGCTGCTCGACGTCGACCTCGCCGATATCCACGGCCAGTTCAAGTTCAACTTCCTCCATCCGGCCATCTCACGGGACGAATCCAAGAAGATCCTCGATTGGGCGTTCCTGCGGGATTTCGAGCGCAACGGACCGAGCCTGTACCGCATTTGCCGCACGACGCTCGAGGGGTGGACGCGCTACAAGTTCCACCGGGATGTGCGGATTCGCAGGCGCTTCGAAGCCGAATTGGCGTCGCTGCGGAATGTCTATGGCGCCGTGTTGTGGGCCATGGAGCGCCGGCTGCGGCCGACCAACCTGGCGGTCAGCCAGCGCATTCGCGCGCTGCGGGGCAAGCTGGCCGCCGAGTTCGGCGTCGTCTCCCGCGTGGCCACCGTCCTGCTCGGACCGGTGCTGCTGTGGACCTCGAATCGCGAGGAAAAACGGCTGGCCCGCGGCTGGACCTACGAGCCTGAGACGATCGTGGAGCGCCGGAACTGGGAGGCCGCCAGGTAATCGCGCTTTTCCCCGATTCCCCGCCACCGCTCGCCGATTTCCTCGATCGGCGGTTTCCGGGGTATCGTCGAATCTGTTTAACTCAATTCTTCATGGCTGAACTCACCGACGATCTCGCGGGTTTGAGAATCGATCGCGCGCCCGAGGGCCGTGGCCGCGCTGGTCGTTGGATTGGCCTGGCGGCCCTCCTGGCGATCCTCGCCAGCGGCGGCTATTACGGCTGGCGGTGGTTCGCGGCCGATCGGCCTGTCGAGGTGGAGGTGGCGGCCGTCACCGAGCGGGCGGCGGGCGTGCGTGCCAACGTGCTGACGGGTAACGGCTATGTGACGGCGAGGCGCAGGGCCACCGTTTCCTCCAAGATCACCGGGAAGGTCGTCGAGGTGAACGTCGAAGAGGGCATGGCCGTGAAAGAGGGCCAGGTCCTGGCGCGGCTGGACGACTCGTCTCCCAAGGCCGCCCTGGCGCTCGCCCAGGCGCAGGCCGAGGCCACCCGCCATGCGGTCAGCGAGAACGACGTCCGGCTCGCCGAGGCTCGCATCACCCTCGGGCGATTCACGCAGCTTCTGAAGGACGGCGTCGTCGGGCAGGCCGAGGTCGACACCGCGAAGGCGCAGGCGGACTCGCTCGTCGCGCGCATCGCGGCGCTCCGCGAGCAGGTCTTCGTCGCCGAGCGGCAGATCGACCTCGCCAGGACTGAGCTCGACAACACGGTCATCCGCGCGCCCTTCAGCGGCGTCGCCATTTCCAAGGACGCGCAGGCCGGCGAGATGGTCTCGCCGATCTCGGCCGGCGGCGGATTCACGCGCACCGGCATCTGCACGATCGTGGACATGCGCTCGATCGAAGTCGAGGTCGACGTCAACGAGAACTACATCAACCGCGTCCGCCCCGCGCAGGACGTGATGGTGGTCCTCAACGCCTACCCGGACTGGCAGATTCCGGCGCGGGTGATCACGACCGTGCCGACGGCCGACCGGCAGAAGGCGACCGTGCTCGTCCGGATCGGGTTCACCAAACTCGACCCGCGCATCCTGCCCGACATGGGCGTGAAGGTGAACTTCCTGCGCGCGGCGGGCGACGAATCGCTGCCCGCGGCCAGGCCCGTGGCGCTCGTGCCCAAAGCGGCCGTGAAAACCGACAACGGCCAGTCGATCGTGTTTGTCGTCACCGGCGACACTGTGGAGCGCCGCACCGTCACGACCGGCGGCACGGACGGCGACCGCATCGAGATCCTCTCCGGCCTGACGTCCGCCGACCGCGTGGTGGTCTCACCGCCGGCGACACTGGTCGCCGGCAACAGAGTGAGAATCAGGTGAGATCCGGGGGCTTCGCCCCCGGACCCCCTACACACTCACTCGCGCGACTCGCCTCCGGTGGATTGCACTCCGGCAAGTCGCGCTCCGTTCGTGGCTCGCTTACGGTCAGTCGAAAGTTCTGAGTTCGAAGTTCGGAGTTCGAAGTTCGCCCGAAGGGCGCTCAGGGGCTCAGCCGTTCGACGGATCCCACATGGAAATACGACATCAGATGACCGCCGTGCTTCCGGAGAATCTCGGTGAACACGCGCCCTTCCCCCGACCCGCATTGGACTCGAATGCCCACGTGACCGCTCTCGACTTCGCTCGCATAGTGCTCGAGCAGCTCGCGTTCCCCGGTGACTGTCTCCAGCGCTCGCCAGAGCCGCGCCACCGGTCCGTGTCTCTGGCCGGCGGGGTCGATCGCCGCGGCGCCTGCAGGCCCGTGCCAGGTGTGCAACTGGTCTTCCGTCACACCCGCGGCGATCAGGTCGACCAGCGCCAACTCGGCGGCTTCGGTCGAATCCATCACGCAGTACAGAGAGAACGACGGCCAGTAATGAAAGGACGGGGCCTGCAGCTCCTCGACCAGGCGTCGAGGCGAGTCGGACGAGCGCGGTGCCTCGCGTACTGTCTGTGCGCGCGCCGCGACCGCCGCCGATCGCCGAGGCACGTACCAGATTGGACACGGAGCCGGATGAAGCACGCCCTGTGCGGTATCCGGACGGAACCAGTGACGCATCGGTGTGCGGGCGTGCTCGCCCATGACGATGCAGGCTGCGGAAATCTGCTCGGCGACGCGCGCGATGGCTCGAGCGGGGAGGCCCGTATCGATGTGCTCTTCCGGCGGCCGCGGCAGGTCGGGCGGCGCGAGTGCCGCCATGATGCGGCGGGCGTGCGCCGCAGCCGCGCTGTCGGCTGTGCCGCGCGGCAGCACGTGCAGCAAGTGCACATCGAACGCGAACCGACGGGCCAGATCGAACGCCACGTCGACGGCGGGCTGTGACGCGGGCGTGAGATCGGTCGGGACGAGCAGCGGCTGACGCTCGGTCGCCGTCGCGGCGAATCGCGGCGTGCGATGATCGTGCAGCGCCTGGTGCATCGCGAAGATCGGCAGCGCGGCGGACTGGAGCACGCGGTCGGTCACCGAGCCGTCGACATCGCTCGTGGCGCCTCGCGTGCTCAGCACCACGAGATCGGCGTCGACCTCGTGGCCCACCGCCACCACGGCATCTGCGATCGAGCCATTCGTGAGGCGCATTTCGGCAGGCGTGCCGGCGGGCACGCGCGCCACGAGGTTCCGCAGCTTTTGTTCGGCCGTGAGCGCGAACTCTCCGTGCCCCGGCACCCACATCCAGCCGACACCGGAGCCGATCGCCAGCTCGACATGGTTGTGGTGCAGGATCAGCTGAGCACCGCAGGCCTGGCAGATCTCGATGGCGAGATCGACCTGGCGGCCCGTCGCGGCCGAGAAGTCAACCGAACAGAGTACGGTGCGGATCGACAGCATGATCACCTCTGCGCG
>JANOGJ010000782.1:0-9203 GCA_031405995.1 Acidobacteriota bacterium | reverse complement strand
CCGCGCAGCGGATGCTCGATGCGATGGCGTCGCGGCGGGAACGCACGTCGATCTGGTGGTGCCGGCGATCGCCGAACTGTGGGGCGGAGTCCGCCGCTTCCCGGAACGGGCCGTAGAACTGGCTCGCGAACTTCGTGCTGTAGCTCATGATCGGCACGCGTTCGTGCCCCGCGGCGTCGAGCGCCGCGCGGATGCGGGCCGTCCGGCCATCCATCATGTCGCTTGGGCTCACGCCGTCCGCGCCGGCGCTGGCCGCGTCGACCGCCTGTTTGGAGAGGGCGTCGAGCGTCGAACCCAGATCGATGCGGCCCCGCTCGTCGAGCAGGGCGCAATGCCCGTGCGTCGTCGATGAACACAGGCAGATGTCGACCCACAGGTGCAGCGCGTCGCCAAAGCGTGTCTTGATGGCTTCAACCGTGCGCGCCATGTGCCGGAAGTCGAGCGCGTGCTCGTGCTTGGCGGTGGGAACCGGGAAGAGGAGGAAGTGCCGGACGCCGGCATCCAGATCCTGCGCGATCGACTCGAGCGCGGACGCGACGCCGTGGCGCGCGTTGTCGCCAAGCCCACCAATGAGTTCGCTGCCGACCAGATCTTCGACGACGAAGACGGGCTGAATCAGCTGGGCGACGGAGAACGTCGTCTCGGCGACCAGGTCGCGCAGGTGTGCCGACTGCCGGAGCCGCAGCCGCGACCAGTCTGGCCTCGGCGAAGTCATCGGGTCACGTGGTGATGCCATTGGTCGTAGTCCAGCCAGACGCTGACGCGGTCCGCCGATCCGAGCGTGTCACGAATCACGCGCGCCGTGCGGCCCGGGCCGCTCGCGTGCCAGGCGTCCCGCAATCCAGGATGTGCGCCCAGTACTGTGAGGAACAGGCTGCCGCTTGTCCAGAAGAAGTGCGTGCGCGACGCCAGATCCCCCGGCACGTACTGCTCGACCGCGTAGGTCGCGAGCGCATCGGGATCGCCCGACGCGGCGTGCGTCAGCCGTCGCCACCCGACCGCATGCCCCGCCAGCGCATCAATATTGGCCGGTTCCGCGTCGCCGAGTCCGTCGGCACTGCCGCTGACCCAGACGCCGCGCGCGGCCAGACGCTGCCAGGTCCGCGCGCCTGCGGCCCAGACGAACTCGGTGGTCTGTTGATGGTCGCCGGGCCAGGCGTCGGCTCGCGCCACCCACAAGCCGTCAATCGCCGCAGGCATCGGCACATCGAGCGCGCGTCGCGTCGCCCGCTCGCGCTCGTCCGGACGCGGCCAGAGGTGCGCGGTCGAGGCCACCGGCGGTCGCAACGTCGTGGACTCGAGTGACCACGACGTCTTCTCAACACCGGCGTTCGTCCGCGCGCGCACGCTCTCGACCGTGCCGTAGTCGCGAATCAGGACCGATGCGCCGACCGCTTCGTGGCAGCCGCCGCCGAACGACCGCAGGATGGCGCGCTCGCGTGCCACCGCGCGCCAGGTCGGCTCGTGATTGATCGCGCGCACGTACGCGAGCACGTCGGTGCGATGCGCCGCGACTTCGATGGCCAGGGCTCCCTGGGCCGGAGCGGTTGGAAATGCCTTCAGCGGCAGCACCATCCAGCGACAGGCGTCGAGCGCGGCGCGCACAGCGGCCGTGGTCTCCGGCGCGGCGTCTCCCGACAGGAGGCGATCCAGCGCGGCCTTGGCCACCACGAGCGCATCGCCGTCGCCGGCCAGCAGCTTGGTCAGCCGTGTGGGGATGTTGCCGCGCACCGGTAGAATCCGCGGTTCGCTGGTGGTCCACGGCAGCAGCGGCCCGAGCGACGTCGTCAGCTGCCAGGCGCGCCGTGGTGATGACGACAGCACGTTCAGCGCGGCGGGCTTGTCACGCACGACATCGTGTCGGACGAGCAGCACGTCCCGCGCGTCGGCGCGCTCGAGCGTCGCCGCAACCGTCGTGCCGGCATACGACTCGATCGGCAGATCCTTCCACGAGTGCACGACGAGATCGGCGTCGTCAGTCACGAGTTGTTGCGAGAGGTCGGTGGTGAACACGCCCTTCTCGACGGCGTTCCCGAGGTCGAGCCGGCGATCCCGGTCGCCTTCGGACGTCCGGGTCATGCGGACGACATCGAGACCGGGCCAATGGAAGTGAAGCGCGCGCGCAACGAGCTCGGCCTGGAGGACTGCGAGGGCACTCGCGCGACTGAGGAGCCTCAGGCGCATAGGTCGTCCCAGCCAAACGGGCGCAACTCCTCGCGTCGCCCGTACGCCTGGCCGAGACTCGAAATGTCACGTCGCGCGGCGCTGAGCCGCGACACCGGAGCGGTGCTGACGCTGCGGGCTTCGACGAACAGGTCGTCGAGTGTCGCGACGTGCGCACCGTCAGCGAACGCCGAGCGCTCGTCGGAGGCGCGCAGATCGATGATCTCGCGCACCTGCGAGTAGCAGGCGGCGACGGCCAGCAGATCCGACTGGCTGGCTGGCGCGGCAATAACCAGCGTGGCCGGGTCCGCCGATTCCACCGGTCGATCACGGGCGGCAGGGAGCAAATACACGTGACGGTCATCGACCGCACGCCGGCCCCAGCGGTCGATCGTGTGACCAGCACCAGTGAGGCTGCCGGCCACTTCCGCGGCAAGCGCACCGGTACCGACGAGGATGATGCGGCGTCCCTCGGGGACGTGACGCGCGACGAGCAAACCGTACGAATGGGCGCCGAAGCCCTGGAGGTGCCGCTGACGAATGACTTTCGCGTCGGCCAGGACGCGCTGTCCCAATCGGAGCAGCGGCGCATCGCGCCACCGGTCGAGCGACGCGAGGAACGCCTTGAACTGCGCCTGCACCTCCGTCTCGCCGACCAGCGGCGAGCGCAGGCCGCACACGATCTCGAGGAGCAGCGTGTAGGCTTCCGCGTCGGTCACCACCGGCGCACTGGCGTCGTCCCGCTCGGCGCTGTCGGGGCTGTCGGGGCTGTCGGTCCCTTCCGTGAGGAAGGCGACCTCGCGCAGACACGTGCGCCAGATGACGGCTCCGGAAGGCACGGGTGCAGCGCCTGGCGACTGGTGAATCAGCTGGTGGATCAGGCGGAGACGCACAGACCCGTGATCATACGTACACGAGGGGCAGAGTGTCACGGCTTTGTCATAGACTCCGTGTGAGATGACACCGACAGCAGGGAGCGTCCATGTCTGAGCCTTTGGTTCGCGTCCGCGACGTCCACAAGTTCTTCACGCGCGGCAGCGAGCGCATCGACGTCCTTAAGGGCGTGAACGTCGACATCCCCAAGGGCGATTTCCTCGCGCTCATGGGGCCCTCGGGGTCGGGCAAGACGACGCTGCTGAATCTGATGGGCGGGCTGGATGCGCCCACCGGCGGCGCGGTCGAGGTGGGCGACGTCAAGATCACCGACCTCAGCGGCGGCCAGCTCTCGCGCTGGCGCTCGCAGCACGTGGGCTTCGTCTTTCAGCTCTACAACCTGCTGCCCGTGCTGACGGCGGAGCGCAACGTCGAGTTGCCCCTGCTCTTGACGTCGCTCTCGAAGGCCGAGCGCCGCAAGCGGGTGGCGATCGCGCTCAAGGTCGTCGGCCTGACCGACCGTGCGCGCCACTACCCGCGCCAGTTGTCGGGCGGCCAGGAACAGCGCGTCGGCATCGCGCGCGCGATCGTCACGGACCCGACGCTCCTCCTGTGCGACGAGCCGACCGGCGACCTCGACCGCAAGGCCGGCGACGAGATCCTGGATCTGCTCCAGACTTTGAACAAGGACCACGGCAAGACCATCGTCATGGTCACGCATGACCCGCACGCGGCCGAGCGCGCACGCCACACGTTCCAGCTCGACAAGGGCGTGCTGACGGAGGCGCGCGTATGAAGTACCTGCCCCTCATTTGGAAGAACGTCTGGCGGCGGAAGTTCCGCACCGTCTTCACGATGCTGGTCGTGATGGTCGCGTTCCTGCTGTTCGGCGTCCTGATGGCGGTCCGGATGGCGTTCACCTTCGGCGTGGAGGTGGCCGGCGTCGATCGCCTGATGATGCTGCACCGGGTCGGCTTTCTCATGCTCCTGCCGTCGTCGTACGAGCAGCGCCTGCAGGCGCTCCCAGGCGTCCAGCTCGCCACGCATCAGACCTGGTTTGGCGGCATCTACATTGATCCGTCCAACTTCTTCGCGCAGATGGTCGTGGACCCCGTGCCGTTCATGAAGGCGTATCCGGAGTTCAAGGTCTCACCGGAGCACATGAAGGCCTGGCTGGACGACCGGCAGGGCGCCCTCGTCGGCGTGGGTCTCATGGAGCGCTTCAACTGGAAAATCGGCCAGCGCATCCCGATCAACGGAACGTTCTGGCGGCCCAAAGGCAGCGGCCTGACCTGGGAGTTCAACATCGCCGGCACGTACGACGGCGAGGACGCCGTGGACAAGACCCAGTTCTTCTTCCGCTATGACTACTTCGACGAAAACCGGTCCGGAGGGCAGGGCCTGGTCGGCTGGTACGTGGTGAAGATCGACGATGCGTCGAAAGCCGCCGAGATGAGCGCGAAGATCGACGACCTGTTCGCCAATTCGTCGGCGGAGACGAAGACGGCGACGGAAAAGGTGTTCGTGCAGGGCTTCGCGAAGCAGGTCGGCGACATTGGAACGATCATGGTGGCGATCGCGACCGCCGTGCTCTTCAACATGCTGCTCGTGGCGGCGAGCACGATGACGCGCGCGGTACGCGAGCGCACGTCCGAGCTGGCCGTCCTGAAGACACTCGGGTTCACGGGTGGCACGATCCTCACGCTCATCCTCGTCGAGTCCCTGTTCGTCGTCCTCGTGGGCGGCGGGATTGGATTGGGGCTCGCCTGGCTCATCGTGCAGGGCTGCGATCCCACGAACGGCATGCTGCCGATCTTCGCGCTGCCGCCGCGCGACCTGGTGCTCGGCGTCGGCCTCATGATCGCGCTCGGCCTTTTCGCCGGCTTGGTGCCGGCGGTTGGCGCCATGCGCCTGCGGATCACCGACGCGCTTCGGAGGAGCTGACGCCATGCGCTGGATTGCTCAAACGTTCGCCGTCATCGCCCTCAATCTTCGAACGATTCCCGCCCGGGCCGGCTCCTCGTCGGTCGCCGTGATTGGCATTGCCGGCGTCGTCGTGGTGTTCGTGTCGGTGCTCTCGATCGCCGCCGGCTTCGGGTCGGCGATGCGCGGGTCGGGATCCGCCAATCGCGCGCTCGTCATGCGGACGGGCGCCGACAGCGAGATGACGAGCGGCCTTGGGGGAACCGAGGTGGACATCATCAAGCAGGCGCCGGGCATCCGCCGCGACGGCCAGACCGTGCTGGCCGCGGCTGAGCTGTACGTCATCATCGACCTCCAGCGGAAGGGCGTGGACAACTCGTCGTCGAACGTGCCCCTGCGCGGGATCGATCCCGCGTCGATGCGTCTCCGCGACGAGGTCTCGCTCATCGCAGGCCGGATGCTCGAGTTCGGCACGAACGAGGTCATCGTCGGGCGCGGCGCCAGTCTGCAGTTCGTCGACGCCGAGGTCGGCGGCACGATCAAGTCCGGCCGGAACGCGTGGAACGTCGTCGGCATGTTCGAGGCCGACGGCGGCGTGGCCGAAAGCGAGGTGTGGAGCGACGCCCGCGCGCTGCAGGGCGCGTATCAGCGGGGCAACTCGTACCAGATCGTGCTCGCGCGCCTGGAGACCGGCGCCTCGTTCGACGAGTTCCGCGACTGGCTCACGGCGAACCCGCAAGTCAACGTCCAGATCCGGCGCGAGAACGAGTACTACGCCGGCCAGTCACAGGTGATGACGTCGCTCATTCAGACCATCGGGTACGGCATCGCGATCCTCATGGGCATCGGGGCCATTTTTGGCGCCATTCTCACGATGTACACGGCGGTGGCGTCGCGCGCACGAGAGATCGCGACGCTCCGCGCGCTCGGTTTCAACGCCTGGTCGGTCGTCGTCTCGGTGATCGGCGAGTCCCTGGCGCTCGGCGCGATCGGCGGCGCGATCGGCGGCATCGCCGCGTATCTCGCGTTCAACGGCTACCGGGCGTCCACGATGAACTGGCAAACGTTCAGCCAGGTGGCGTTCGCGTTCAGGGTCACGCCGGAGCTGCTCCTCACGGGCCTCATCTATTCATTGGCGATGGGGTTACTGGGCGGGCTCTTGCCGGCGATTCGCGCGGCGAGACTGCCGATTGCGAGCGCGCTGCGCGAGCTGTGAGGCGATTCGAGTATTGAGTTCTTGAGTGATCGGGTTATCGGGTTATTACGGGCGTAAGCTGCCGTTCAGGACCTCCCGATGGGTGGCAGTGACGCCAGTCATCGCCCGCTCGCCCAGACGAGCGGCACGTCGTACCGGCGAAACTGACGGTCCGCGGTCAGGATCGACAGCGACTCCGTGAGCGCCTGGGCAATCAGGAGCCGATCGAACGGATCCCGATGATGGCCCGGCAGCTCCGAGACTCTCAGCGCGTGCGTATGGGTGACGACGAGCGGCAGCACGCCGGTCGTCTGCATGCGCGTCGGCACGAACTCCACGGGCGGCGCCGGCAGATCGAGCTTGCCCAGCCCGTGCTTGATCGCGATCTCCCACGAGGACACCGACGAGAGCAGGAGTTCGTGCCGGTCGGAGGAGACGATCGCCCTCGCGCGCCGGGAGAACCGTTCGGGCTCGGCGACCATCCACAACCAGCACTGGGTATCAACGAGGATTCTCACCGCTCGAACTCGGCCTGCAAGTCCGCGGGCAGCGGCGCGTCAAAGTCCCGCGCGATCCGCACGCGCCCCTTGTCGCCGCCGAGCACCCGGCCGGCGGTCCGCGTCGCCACAAGCCGCGCCACCGGCTCACCCGCCCGGCAGATCACGACTTCTTCGCCGCGAGCCACCCGCTCGAGGAGCTTCGACAACTGCGTCTTGGCTTCATGGACGTTGACGGTCACGCCCTCACGTTAGCTAGACAAGTGGACTAAGTCAAGACCGGCGGGGCCAGCGTGGTAGGATAAGTAAGGAATTGACTGCGAGGTAAGGACCATGCCCAGCTCGACCATTACGGCCAAAGGCCAGACCACGATTCCCAAGGCCATCCGGGACCAGCTCGGCGTCGCCGCCGGTGATCGCGTGGACTTCGTCGTCCGTCACGACGGCACGGTGACGATCGAGCCTGCTGTTCAGGCCATCGGCGCCCTGAAGGGGCTGCTCGCGAAGAAGGGGCGGACGCCGGTCAGCCTCGGCGCCATGCAGGAGACGATCCGGCGGCGGGCCGCCGGGCGCCGATGATCGGCCTCGACACCAATGTCCTCGTCCGCTACCTCGTCCAGGACGACCCGGGCCAGGCGAGACAGGCGGCCGCGGCGATCGACGGCGCGGCCGGCCGGGGTGAACGGCTCCACCTGGCCGCGGTGACACTCTGCGAGCTCGTCTGGGTCCTTGAGTCCAGCTACGACGAGCCGCGCGCGAACGTGGCGGCGACCCTCGACCAGATTCTGCGGACCGCCGACTTCGAGATCGAGCATCGGGACCTTGTCCGGCACGCGGCTGACACCTATCGCGAGACCGCGGTCGATTTCGCCGACGCTCTGGTTGTCCAGGTCAATCACGCGGCTGGGTGCGAGCACACGCTCACGTTCGATAAGAGTCTGCGACGCCTGCCTCTCGTGAAGACGTTGTAGTCACGACGCTAATCGGTACGCCCTTCTCACCAGCTTCGCCGCCTCGTCCGCGCACTCGTCATCCCGCCCCACCCGGCACATCTTCTGCGCGACGCGGTACTCGCTGATCGCCCCCGCGCGGTTCCCCGCCAGGTCGGCCAGCTTCCCCAGCTCCTTGTGCGCGCGGCCGTGCAGCCAGCCTGGCGCCTCGGACGCGAGCGCGGCTCGAAGCGCGCGGTCGGCCGCCGCGGCGTCGCGAAGCTGTACGAGCGTTGCGCCTTCGTAGTACCGCCACCGCGCCTCCTCGCCGAACGCTCGCGCGCGCTGATCTGATGCGAGCTTCGCGAGGCCGGTCTCGATCGCTTTGCGCGCGTCCATCGGCCGTCCGGCCCGCAGCGACGTCGCGGCCGACTCGAGCCACAACAGCCGGTTCCGCGGATACCGTCGCTGCAACTGCCCGATCACCGCCAGGGCGTCGTCGAACCGCTTCTCGCGCGAGTACATGACGATGAGGATGAAGCGCGCGTCCGTCTGGACGGAGCTGGATTCGGCGGCGGCCGCCTCGACGAGCTTCAGGCCGCGCTCCTTCCCCCCGCCGAACCCGCCCAGATACGCCAGCCACCGCATCGGCGCAGAAAGAGACGACACGCCGTAGCGATAGAGGCCGACGATGAACCCGGCGTCCTTGCGGCGGGGATCGAGCGCGAGGACGCGCTCGTGCTCGTCGTAGGCGCGGCTGGCGGACTTGAACCCGCCGAGCACGCGCCCTTCCACCGTGGCGATATACGACGCCATGAAGCCGGCGGCGGCGCCGGCCTGGAAGTGCGCCTCGGCGTCGCGCGGGTTGGCGCGCAGCCGCTCGTCGGCCAGCGCGAGCGCGCGCGCGATCTCCTTGCGAAACAGCGCGTCGAGGTCCGGCGGCGGCGCCCGGCGTGTGACGTTCGACCGAGCCTGGCCGAGGTAGTCGTCTACGAGCACCGCGCCGCTCCGGAAAAGGATCGTGAACCACGCGACGGCAGCAAGCCGGCGCGCCGACGCCGGGTCGCGCGGGTCGGCCGCGACCGCCTCGCGAAGGGTCGCCAGTGCCTCGGGGTAATCGAGGTTGTAAGCAAGGTCTGCCGCGCGCTCGCGAAGCGCGGCAGGCGTGGGCGCTTGTGCGCGCAGGGGCGTCACGAGGAGCAGCGTCGATAGCACGATCGCACTGAGACTTCGCACGAGGCCATGCTACGGACCTGGCGCAACCGATGTCGTGAGTGATGAATGAAGAAACCGTGAAAAGACCCAGCGGCGGCTTACAGTTCAAGCCGCCCTACGAATCGCCGCGTCCTCCGCTCGTCCGTGTCCTCCGTGATAAAAGGTACCCATGTCTGGACGTCTGCTCGTCGCGCTTGTCGCCCTCCTTGTCCACTTCGCTCCGGCCCTGCCCGAGCCCGTCACACTCATTCCCGTCGAAGGCGAGGGCGCGAAGTACTGGACGCGCTGGCGCGGACCGTCCGGACAAGGACACGTCGCGGGCACCAACTACGTCGATACCTGGTCGGATACGGCCAACGTGAAGTGGAAGGTCGCGGTCCCCGGCATCGGCCACTCGTCGCCGATCGT
>JANOGJ010000771.1:0-1720 GCA_031405995.1 Acidobacteriota bacterium | reverse complement strand
CAGGCCGTCCACTCATAAATGCCTGGTAATGCGTTGCGTCAGTCGTTATGCTAGGGCCGCACTGAGAGGCTATCCGGAAACTCCCTCTCCCGCCGGGCTCATCTTTGCCCACATGTAGCAGCGCTAGCGGAGTTAGGGGTGTCGCGTGTCGATTTCAGTTGCCAGCCCTGGACGATGTCGCACAGTCGTCGCCAACCGCGCCAGAGCGTCTTGGGCCCTGGTTCGCCGTCGCCCTTGCGACCCAGGAAGCCGCCCAGCTTGGCGATCATGCGAACGGCCGCGCGGATCGTCGGCGGCTGCGCGGGCAGCGGGCCGCGCGGGTGGGCCGCCGCGTGCAGCACCCGCCACTCCACTTCGTTCAGGATCGTCGTACAAGATGCATCCGGTTTTTCACGAGCCAGGAGCGTCATGTACAAGAGTCGCCAGGCCACGATGGAGAACAGGGGAATCGCCCGCTGCATCCGCTTCGCCGTTTCGAACTGACGCTTCTCGATCCGGCAGCCGCTCTTGAGGACGAAATGAAAACGTTCGATGAGCCAGCGAAAGGCGTACCATTGCACGTACCGCAGCGCGTCGTCCAGGCTGGTCACCTCGAGCGTTGTCGCCAACAGCCAGCGCACCGGGGCCTCGCCCGGCGGAGGATCGATCTCCTCGACGAGGAGGAACGTCAGGCTCACCGACGGACCTTTTGGTCCGTGCCGCGGCGCGCATACTTCGAGCCGGCGGAGAGCGCACGCTGAGCCGGGCGTGCCGCTCCTGGCGGCCGGCGCGCGGAGGGATGTGGATCTGCACGTAACCACGGATCGGCTCGGCCTCCAGGATCTTGTTCAGGTACTTCAACTTGTGCTCCACGCGTCGCGTTTCGCGGCAGACACGCACCAACAGGTCCATCCGGTCCGGACGCGGCGCGGCGAAGAGGGCGAAGATGTCCGACTCGCGATCGCCAACGACCACCACGTGGGGATGCTTGGGCAAGGTCTTGTCGGCCGCCGCCAGACCGTTCAGCCAGCGTTGGCTTTCCTTCTCCTCCAGCGGAAGCTGGCGACGCTGCTGGCTCTTGCCCAACTGCTCCTCCGGACGCACCCAGCACTCTTGCCACACAACCCCCAGCGGCACGCCCGTCGGCGACACGACCAGCAGCGAGTGCAACATCAGGCCCTGACAATGGGGCGATCCGAGATAGCCCAGGCCAGTTGTGGCCGGATGGTCCGTGAGGTTGACTTCGGTGGTGTCCTGGAGGGCCAGGGCCGTGCCATAGGCGCCGGCGCGCTCCGCCGTGGACTCGGCGTGCGGCTCGAGAATGTCGTCCGCCTCGACGCGGTCGTTGTCCAAGAGGCGATAGGCGGCCTTGGCGCCGGCCTCGCCGAGGGCCTCGCCGCAAGAGGCTTCGGGGTGTTCCGAGAATCCCTCCACCATACCCATCAAACGCACGTCCAACCGCGCGTCTCCCAGGTGAACCGACGCCAATTCTCGATAGGCCCACGTCACGTGCTGGCTCCTGATCTGAAAGGGTACTCGCGGGCGCTCCGCTCGTCGCGCCCTTCAGACCATCCTACGCGCGCCGCCCCCCGCGGCGAGCCTCCCCCCGCCGGATGCTAGCGCTGCTACATGTGGGCAAAGATGAGCCCGGAGGGAGAGGGAGTTTCCGGAAAGCCACTAGCACCGTAGGCGTTCCAGCTCGCTTAGCCGGGCGGCGATGGCCGCGTCGTCCGGAACCTCG
>JANOGJ010000756.1:0-5052 GCA_031405995.1 Acidobacteriota bacterium | reverse complement strand
CACAACCATGCGCGCTTCGGCGTCGGCGAGGCCGGCGGCGCCGCCAGGCCCGCCAAACCCGCCAAACAACGACGCGCGAGTAGCGTCACGCGTCGCGGCGGCCGCCGATACTCGCGCGGCCAGGTCGTCGAGCCGGGCGCTGCCCGTCACCGTCACGACGGCGTCGGGAAAGTGTCCGGCCGAGAGCAGGTGCGCCCGGGCGTAGTCGTCGAAGACGAGCGTGCGGTCGGGAATCGGGCAGCCCTCAGTCGCGGCCGTGGCGGCGATCTCGTCCGGCTCGTGCAGGTAGTTCAGCCAGTGCCGGTAGATGAAGCCGTGCTGCAGCCCGACGGACGGCACGCGGCGACGCCGCGCTTCAAGCACGAGCGCGCGTCCCCACCCGCCGGCTTCGGCGTACGTGAGGACAACGCGCGGCGAGAGCGCGTCGAGGGCGGCGCCGGCCTCGTCCATCGCGCGCGCCGACCACGGCCATTGCAGGCGGGCCGCGGCGTCGAGCTCGGGTTCGAGCACCGGCCAGAGATCGCAGCCGCGATACACGGCGGCGGCGCGGATGGCCTCGCCCGAGACCAGCGCGCTGGCGAACGCGTCGCGCTGACGCCAGAGTTCGAGCGCGCCCGTCAGGGCGCCCGATGGCGCCAGCCGTTCGATGGGCGTGATCTGCGCGTGGACGGCGGCGCCCACGACCGGGTCCCACCAGCGGCGCGCGCGGAAATTGCGGCGCGGGCCGACGCCGATGCACTGCAGGTCGCCCGGAGCCACGCGCGCCGCGAGCGCGTCGAGCACGGGACCAATGTACGTCTCCTGGGACGTGCCGGCGTCCTCGGCGTCCGGCCTCCAGAACGCCGTATGCACGAACGCGGCGACCGCGGGCCGGGCGACGGGACGCGTGCCGCGTGATGGCCGCCAGCGCGAAAGCCGCGCGGTGAGCCCGATCAGGTAACTGGACCAGCCGCCACGAGGCCGGCCGGCCGGCGATCCGCGCAGCTCGACCGGGATCCGCGCCGCGGCGCCGAACGCGCGCGCGGCCTCGCGAACGGCGAGGTTCTCCGCGTCGACGATCAGACCGGCGGGGCCGTGCTGGTCGCGCGCGGCTTCGAGCGCGAGTACCGTCGCCACCGCCGTATCGAGCCGGCGCATCTTGTGCAGATAGAGCTCCGTGAACCACCAGAGCGAATCGCCCCGATACGTGAACCGGTCGCGCATCGAGACGCCGCGATAAGGCACGAGGCGCAGGCGCTTGATCCACGCGTTCGCGTCGAGGCGCGCGGCCTCGCGGCGATCCGGTGAAAGGTAGGCATCGAGCGGCGCGACGACCGGCCGCCCCTCTCGCGTAACGCAGGTGAGAATCGCCCGGTTCATGTCGGGAGGTCGAGGAGCTCGATCGCGGCGCGCACGACCGGATCGACCTGAATGCCGTCCATGCAGTCGGGCACGTGTCCGCGACAGCGCTCGGGCGGCAGCCGGACGCGCCCGCACGGGCTGCAGTGAATGTCGACGCGCAGGATCCGCTGGCGCGGCGCGAGCGGGCCGTACCGCTCGACATGCGACGGCCCGAACAGCGCGACGACCGGCGTGCCCATCGCCGACGCCAGGTGCATCGGGCCCGTGTCACCCGTCACGAGCACGTCGAGACGGGCGAGCACGGCGGCGAGCGACGGGAGGTCGAGCCCGCTGGCGGCGTCGACGACCGGCACCGCACCCATCGCGTGTCGCACCGCCTCCACCATCGGGCGGTCGGCCGGTGATCCGGTGAGGACGATTGTCGCGCGGCGCTCCTGCGCGAGTCGCCGGCCGACGGCCGCGAAGCGATCGAGGTGCCATTGCTTGGACACGCGCCCGCCGCTCGCATGAATGCCCACGATCGGGCGCGCCGCGCCGCCAAGGATCGCCGTGGCGCGCGCGACCGCGTCGGCCGGCGGCGCCAACGCGGGCGTCTCAAGCGGGGTCGCGGGCCCGGTGGCCATCCGGCCGGAGGCCCGCGCGACGAGTTGGCGCGCGTTCTCCGACACATGGGACATCGGGGCGTAGGTCGTCGCGTCGGTCAGAAAGGCGCCGCCCCCTCCCGTCCAGTAGCCGACCCGGCGCCGCGCGCCGGTCAGCCACGCGAGCAGGTTGCTGCGGATGTCGGGCTCGAAGTTGATCACGAGGTCGTACCGCCGCGCCCGCCAGGACCGCGCCTGTGAGAGGAGCGGCCGCCACGAGGCGCCCGACTCGCGCGCCAGCCACGGCGCGTCCGCCACCTGCAGGCGTGAGAGGCCGGGAATGAGCCGCGCGAGCGGCGCGTTCCACGATCCGACGGCGAGATCAATCTCGGCGTCGGGCCAGGCCGCGCGCGCGTCGCGCAGCGCGCCGAGCACCATCAGCAGGTCGCCGATGCGCTCCAGCCGAAGGAGCAGGACCCGCTGGACCGGCGCCGCGTCCGCCACCCTCCCGCGCATCCACCCGAGCGGCGCGATCGACGCATCCGCCAGCGCGACGAGCGCGCGTTCACGCGGATGGTAGATCTGCAGGCGCGGCATCCGGATCAGCGTATCGCGACTCGATCCACCATGACGCCGAGCGTGCGCGTGTCGTCGCTGCCGGCGAGCACCCGGCTCGGCTGCCAGACGGTGGACACCAACCGCAACTCCGCGGCGCCGCCCGCGTCACGCGCGCGCAAGACGAGCTCGGACGCGAGGGGCAGCGTGTACTCCCGGAAGCCGGATCCGACGTCGATTTGGCCGAGACGCGTCTCGTTCAGGAAGACCTCGACCCGCGCCGGCTCCGCCGGCCCCGGCCGGCCGCCGTCCGACAGGACGAACGCCACCTCACGCTCGCGGCCCGTGAGGCCGCGAACCGCGACGTAGGACTGGTCGTCGGTCCAGCGGAACGTCCGGCCTTCGGTCGCTTCCTTGCCGCCGAAGCGGACGACGTGCAGGTCGTCCTCGAAGCCGACGTCGAGCGCAAAGCCGGTGGCGGCGCTCCCGCCGCGTTCGAGGCGGTACAGGCTGTAGTCGAACTTGTAGTCGCGGATGCCCGCGCGATACGCATTCCACGGCGTGACGATGAAGGACGGCACCTGCCGGTTGACTAGTGCGACCGGCGTCGCGACCAGCCCGGGCGAGAGCAGGTCCGTGCCGCCGCCGCCCAGGAAAAACACCCGCTCGTATCGTGCCACCGCATCGTCCAGAAACCGGCCGAAGAGCGCCTTGTCCGGCCTGGCTGCTTCGAGCACCAACACATGTCGGCCGTGGACGTACGCGAGCGGGATCGCCAGCACGTGCACGTCGCTCGCGTCGCGTGCTTCGACGATGACGAGGTCGCGGTCGGAGAAGCGTGCGGCCAGGCGCTCGACGTGCTCGACCAGGCCGCGGAACTCCACGTGCGGCCGGACGGGCGCGGCGGCCATCCGGTACTGCTGACCGAGGATCACCAGCAGGATCACGCCGATCGCCACGCGCAGGATCTGCCAGCCGCGCGGCCGGTCCTCCCTGGTGCCGAGCGCGGCTGCGGCGGCGAACAGCAGCGCCGACGGCAGGATCACCGGCAGGAACCGTCGCGCCATCCAGAGGTGCTCCGGTACGACCTGCAGCTTGTAGAAGAGGAACACCGAGAACGCGGCGGCGACCAGGACGAACGCGGGGTCGCGCCAGAACCGGCGAGGCAGGACCAGAACCAGCCCGGCGAGCGCGGCGATCATGCCCAGCGGGTAGAAGTACACCCCGACGAATGTGCGAAACGTGGCCGCGTCGAAGTCCGCGAGCTTGCCGCCCTGGGCGCGCAGTCCCCACGCATAGACGGCCAGCGCGACGAGGACGGCCGCGAGGACGATCGGGATCGCCGCGCGCGCCCGTTCGCCTTGCGTTCGTCTCAGGCGGACCGCCAACAGGAGGCCAATGCCTGCGACGCCGACGCCGGCGGCGACCTGGAGCGGCGGCAGATGCTGAAGATAAATGAGCGGCCGCGCGAACGAGGCTCGCATGGGTCCGGTCCAGTAGAACCAGCCAAGGACGCCGCCGACTGCGGCGGGCAGCACGAATCCGAGGCGCGGCTTCTGGTCGTTGATGAGCCACGCCAGCGCCGCGGCCAAGCCGATGGCCGCCAACGCCAGGAGCGCCGTGATGTGGAGGAAGACCAGGAGCGCGCACACCGTGCCGGCGACCGGCGCGAAGAACCGGTCGCCGTCCTGGTGCGCCCGCGCGAACGCCAGGAGCGCCGCGAAGAGCAGCGCCTGCATGGCGACCTCGGCATTCGGGTACCGCGCGTACCAGACTTCAACGATGTTCAACGACAGTAGGACGCACGCGGCGAACGCCGGCGCCCGGCCGACGAACCGCGCGCCCGCCAGGTACACGGCGAGGACGCCGAGGATCGCCCAGACGCCGACAACCCCGAGCGCGCCCTGAATCCCGACGAGGTCGTACGCGATCGCCGCCGACGCCGGATAGAGATGCGGAAACTGGCCGACGACCAGACCCGTTTCCGGATCCTGCAGAAAGAACCCCATGAAGCGGTTGTCGAAATAGTCCTGTTCCACGCGCTGGTGCGAGTTAAAGAAGAGATCGCGAACCGGCGGCTTCAGCGCGGCGACGTCGGGCTCGTGGATGACGAGCGATCCGCGCGTGGCCAGCAGCACGCCCTGGTTCACGTAGCCGCCGGGATCCTTGCCGCCAATGACGTACTCCGACGTCGGGAAGAACTGCGCGATCCCGAGGAGCACGAGCATCACGGGCAGGAGCGCCGTTCGCGTCGGCGCGGCGGCCGTGCCCTCGTAGCGCAGGCGGCCGCGCAGGCCGAGTACGACGATCGCGATGAGGCCCGCGCTCGCCAGCACCAGCCGATCGAGCCGGTAGGCGCCGAGCGCGGCGAGCGTCAGCACCACCGTCAGCGACCACGCGAGACTGATGACGACGTGCCAGAAGACGCGCTCTTCAGCGGGCAGCGCCGCGCGGCGGCGGCGATCCAGGACGGGCAGCCGGAACAGCAACGCGCCGGGTAGATAGGCGACGACGGCTGCCGTGAGGAGGACGCGAATCATCGCCAGTCATGAATGGCGGCGACCACGGCATCCAC
>JANOGJ010000701.1:0-1886 GCA_031405995.1 Acidobacteriota bacterium | reverse complement strand
TGGCGTACTCGCCGGCGCGCAGGCCTTCGAAAAGGAAGCGGCCGTCGGGCCCCGTGAGCTTCAGGGGAATCCCCTGACCGAGGTCCCCTTCCCATCGCACGAGGCGAACGGTCGCGTTCGCGATTGCTTGATTGGTGTCGCCACGCGTCACCACACCCGAGATCTTCGCCGTCCCGGGCGGCGGCGGCGCCGCTTGCGGATTCTGAACGGCAGCGACGAACGACAACGCGAGCGCCATAAAATGCACGGTCATGGCTTGATCACCAGGTTCATCGTCAATTCCACCGCGCCCGCCAGGGCCACCGGCGAGGCCGTCGGCTGAAGACGCCGAAGCACGCCAGCGTCCATCCACGAGCCGTCTTCAAGAAACAGCGCGACGCCGATATGGTACTTGCCGTCCAGCAGGCCAGCAATCTGGTAGCGGCCGTCGGCGCCGGATTCGACGGCCTTGATGACGCGAGATCGAAATCCCCAGGCGCGCTCGTCGTCGCCGAAGATCACGACGCGAGCCCCGCTCACCGCCCTGCCGGCGCTATCGCGGACGACGCCCGACACCGAACTCGTCAGGGAGGTGATGACGATCCGCAGCGCGCGCGGAGTGTCTGTGCCCTTAAAGTCCACGGGTGTGTCAGTGACATCGGCGCCATCGAGCGACGCGCTTTTGAGCGCCCAACCCACCGGCAGCCGGTCGAAGCGGAGGAGGCGCGGCCCAAACAAACCGTTGAACGAAAACGTGCCGTCCGTCGCGACGCGTGCGGGCGAAATGCCGAGCGTCGCCGCGCCCGGCAGCGGCGGCAACTCGAACTCGGTTTCGTGCGCGACGACCTGCAGCGTGCTGAGCGCGGGCGCCGCTCCGCCTTCCACGTCAACGCGCCCGTTCACGACCGCGCCTTTCGTCGTGGTCAGCGTCAGGTTCGCCATGTCCTGGCCGCCGACCGTGATCCGCACCGCGGCGAACTCAAGATCCCCGGTGGGAGACGGCCGCGCCACGCCCATCAGCCAATACTCGCCGGCCGGCACGCTGGGGTACGTGAAGTTGGTCACATCGGGAGGCGAGGCCCCCCACCCTCGGACTTCGCCGACGGGCCCCCCAACCCGCTGAACGCGCGGCTGCATGGCGTTGGGCGGTTTGCCGGTCGAGTCGACGATGCGTCCTCCCAGCGCCGCCGTCGGAACGGTGGACAGCGTGAAGTTGAGACCGGGCACGTCCTGGCCGATGGCGAGCGTGATGGTCTGGCCCCCTTCAATCCGCGGAGCGCCCGGGTAGTACCCGCGCGCGACCGCCGTTGAGCGCCGGCCGGGCGTCGGGCTTCGACCCAGGATGTCGAGCGGGTCCGGCGCGGCGTCGAGGTAGTACTCGCCCGCCGGCAACGTGTGGACTCGAAACCGGCCGCGATCATCCGTCCTCGCCTGGCGCACGGCCACGGGCCGGCGTCCGTTCGCCTCGTAGGCGAATCTCACGGCCGACACGATGACGTTCACGGCTGGAGCGCCGGTGTCGAGCAGGACTTGGCCTTCGAGCGCGGCGCCGCGCACCATCCAGAGATCGTGCTGCGTGGTCTGGGTCGCCTTGATCTCAACTGGCGCAGGCCGCTCGAACGCCCGGCGTGGATCCCGCACGAGCGGCACGAAGCCCGCCTTCTCCGCGCGCACGCGGTAGCTGCCGGCCGGCAAGTTCTCGAAGCGATAGCGGCCTTCTGTGTCGGTGTCTGTCGTCTGCGACCGCTGCAGCGCCTCGGATTCGAGTGTGAGTCGGGCGCGACGCACTGGCTGAGGCGAGCCGCTGATCTCGATCAACACGCGCCCGGCGATCACGGCTGTGCCAACCGCCACGGAAGGAATGGCGCGGTCGCGCGTGACCTGTGGGGCCCATCCGAGGCACGCGG
>JANOGJ010000688.1:0-9155 GCA_031405995.1 Acidobacteriota bacterium | reverse complement strand
TGGCCGAAGGGCCCGCATTCGACTTCCCGTCCGTCGGATTCGGTGGCGAGGACGACAAGAACTACCGGTTCAAGCCGATCGAAAAGTAGCGGCCCTGCGTCGAAACGAGGGTCGGCGGGTACTCATCGCCGGTATGATCGGACTACTGACTTTTCAGGGAGGCACTCGATATGTTGCGCTCACTCGTTCTTGCCGCGGTTCTCGCCGGCTCCGGTGTTTGGCAGGGCACGACGCCCCCGCCGACGCCCGAGCCGACCTATGACGCCAAGTACACCGATGCCGACGGCCAGGTCTACACCGGCACCCTGACATTCGCGGTCGACGCCAAAGGCGTCGTCACCGGCAGGATGAAGCTGACGGACCCACTCGAGATCGTCGCCACCTTGGGCGGCACCGTGAAGGACGGCAAGTGGACGTTCGACTACCCGTACGAGATTCCGGCGCAGGGTTGCTCGGGCACCGTCAAAGGAACCGGCGACATCTCGCCGGACAGCAAGACCGTTCAGGGATCGGCGACGTCCGGCGGCACGTGCTCGGAGCAGCCGACCCAGCTGACGTTCACCCTGACGCGTCAGGCGAAGTAGGGCGGATCGGGCTTCGAGCCGCCGAACCTACTTCTTGTTCGCGGCGATCGCCTTCTGAATCGCGTTCGCGGTGTACGTCGCCCGGAACTCGACGATCGCCTTGCCGATCTCGAGCGTCTTCCTGCGATCGGCCAGCGACACGCCGTTGATCGTCGCCTTCTTGGCCTTGACGCGCTCGTCGTAGCGGACGCTCTTCGGGTCCGCGACGAACATATTCATCGTGATGATCGGATCGTCGTGCAGGCCGTCGCCCTGGCCCTCGGGCTCGACGACGAGCTTGCGCGACGCCATTTCCTTGCTCACCACTCCGTAGGTGTAGTGCTCGGGAATGTGTGCGACAAGCGGCTTGCCGCCCCACTCGGCGTTGAGCTTCGTCGCCACCGCGCCCATGCCGCGGCCGTTGCCGCCGCTATCGCCGATCATGATGATGTTCTCGAAGCCGTGGGCCTTGAAGCTGCGGACGATGTCCGTCAGTAGGCCCGCGTAGACCTCTTCCGTCAGCGAGATCGTCCCGACGGTCGCCATGTGGCCGCCCCTGGTCTCGTAGTTGCCTTCCGGCACGAACTTCACGATCGGCGCGCAGAGCGCGTTGCCGAGCTTGCGCGCGATCGCGTCGCAGTTGGCCGTGAGCACGTAGTTGTGCTTGCCGAGCGCGAGCCACGGGCCGTTCGGCTCGATCCCGCCGGTCGAGATAATCATCGTGGTCTTGCCCGCCTTCATCGCGTCGCGGACGTCCATCCAGGTCATCTCTTCGAGCCAGACCGTGTCGACCTTCGGCAGCGGGTTCGGCGTGTCGATGCAGTTGTAGGGGTTGTTCGTGCACTGGCCGCCGCCAGCGGTGCGCGGGTCGGACTGTCGGCCGCGGCCGCGACCTTCGGGCGGCGTTGCGGTCTGCGTCTGGCCCGTCTGCGCGCCGGTCTGGACCTGCGCGCCCGCCTGCTGGGTTCCGCCTTGCGATGCCCCAAGCGCCCACGTCATCGCGATCAACGCACACAACACCACGGCAACTCGCTTCATAGCCCAACGCCTCCGCGCCCACTCTACTCCCGTACGAGGCCGCCGGCCAAGCGGCATAGAATCGCTGCGGAGGGTTGTATGAAGCGCGCGCAGACGCTCGCGGCGTGGTCGCTCCTGGTGGCGGGACTCGTCGCTTCCGCGGGCACGATCCCGGCCTCGGCCCAGGCCACATTCACGGTCGGCACCGTCTCGGCCGTGCCGGGGTCCATCGCCTCGGGCGAGCTCCAGGTCGCGCCCCGCGCCGGAGACACTGGCACGTCGATCCCCATCAGCGTGATCAACGGCATCGGCGCGGGCCCCGTGCTCGCACTCATCGCCGGCACGCACGGCATGGAGTACGTGCCCGTCATCGCGCTCCAGCGCCTGCGCGAGACGATCAACCCCCGCGGCTTGCGCGGGACGATCATCATGGTGCACGTCGCGAACATGCCGTCGTTTCTCGGCCGGACGATCTACTACTCGCCCGCCGACGGCAAGAACCTCAACCGCGTCTTTCCGGGACGCCGCGACGGCACGCTCTCCGAGCGCATCGCCGAGGTCATCACGCGCGAGGTCATCGCGCGCGCCACGCACGTCGTCGATCTGCACTGCGGCGACGGCAACGAATCGCTGCGGCCGTACTCCTACTGGATCACGACCGGCGACCCGAAGGTCGCCGACGCGGGACGCCAGATGGCGCTCGCCTTCGGCCTGGACCACATCGTCGTCGACGGCGCGAGGCCGACCGATCCGGCGGCGTCGGTCTATCTGTCAAACACGGCGATCACTCGCGGCAAGCCGGCGCTGACGACCGAGACGGGCGGCGTCGCACGGGTCGATGACGAGTCGATCGCGCTCGTCGAACGCGGCGTCGCGGGGCTCCTCGCGCATTTGGGCATGCGACGGGATGGTCCTCCGGCCGTCGCCGCGCCGGTGTGGATCGAGTCGAGCGAGGTCATCCGCGCCAGCGCGACCGGCATTTTCTACCCGGCCGTCGAGCGGGGACAGATGGTCAAGAAGGGCGCGGCCGTCGGCCGTATCACCGACTTCCACGGACAGACGGTGGAGCGCATCGTCGCGCCGTTCGACGGCGAGGTGCTCTACGTCATCGCGACGCCCCCCATCACCAAAGGCGAGCCGGTCGCCATGGTGGGCGCGAAAAAATGAAGACGCTCAAGACGTGTAATGGATCTCGTAGGGCGGCTCGAGCTTCGAGCCGCCGGTCTTTGGGAGGATCAGTTCATGCGTAGGTCGATCTTTGTAATCCTGGCCCTGGCTTTCGTCGCCGCGCCCGCCACCGCCCTCCAGCTTCACACGCCGACGGACTGGAAGTGGCGCACGGATACGCCGGCCAAGCTGGCCAAGGCCGGCAGCAGCGTTCCGGCCGACAGCCTCTATTTCGTCGCCATGCCGCCCGGCTGGCACATCACGATGGGCCCGGGCGGGCTCCTCTATCCGACAGGCCGGACGGCCGCCGGCAAGTTCACCCTGGAGGCTCAGATCTTCCTGTTTCCGGGCGACAGCCAGGAGGAGTACGGCGTGTTTCTCGGCGCAGGGGCGCTCGAGGCGACGGCCGCGCCGACGCCGTACCTGGCGTTCGTCGCACGGCGCGACGGCCAGGCGGCGGTGCTGCGGCGGACGGCGTCAGGGTTCGAGCCGCTCGTCGCGTGGAAGGCGAATGACGCCGTCGTCCCACACCCCGGCGGCGACGCTACGGCCAAGAACACCCTCCGGGTCGAGGTCGGCGCAGCTGACGTCATCTTCAGTGCCAACGGCAAGGAGATCGCCAAGGTGCCGCGCACCGGCCTCGCGACCGACGGCGCGTTCGGGTTCCGCGTCGGCAAGGACGTGAATCTCCACATCTCGACGCTCGACGTCACGCATCGCCTCGCGCCGGTGCCGGTCAAGAAATAACGACTCCCGGAGTCGTTTTCTCGACGGCTCTCGTATGTGTGGAGGGACCTGAAACTTTTCCCTAACTGCCGGGTTTACTGATCATGAACGCCGGCGACCGCCATACCAGGCATGTCCGACGTAGAGCGGTTTGAGGCCTTCCTGCGTGCCCATCAGGACAAGGTCTACGCCACGGCGGTCCGACTGGTCGGGCGCGCCTCGGACGCCGAGGACATCGCGCAGACGACCTTCTTGCGGGCTTGGGAGCGCTTCGACGCCCTGCGCGAACACCCGGCAGCGGGCGCGTGGCTGACGACGGTGGCGACGAACCTCGCGCTCAATCACCTGTCGCGCCATCGGTCGCGGTGGCGCCTCTTCAGCGAGATGTCGAGCGACGCCGACGGCCAGCCCGACTTCGCGGTCTCGCTCGCCGCGGGTGGCACGGCCGACGATCGCCTGGCGCGCTCCGACGAACAGGCCCGGCTCGAACGGGCGCTCCGCGCCCTGCCACCGCATCAGCGCGTGCCTATCGTGCTGTTTCATTTCGACGAGCAGAGCTACGAGCAGATCGCGGCGCGGCTGCGCGTCTCGGTCGGCAAGATCAAGACCGACATTCATCGCGGGCGCCTGGCGCTGCGCGCTTTTCTCGGGAGCGGCGATGGACCTCGTTGATCGCGATCTCGAGCGCGAGATTCATGCTGCCCTGCGCCGCTTGCCCGCGCCGCGGGCGCCGCACTCGCTGGCGCCCCGCGTCATGCAGGCCGTCGTGGCCGCGTCGGCAACGCGCGAAGGCTGGCGTCAATGGCCGCTCGCCTGGCAACTCCTCGGCCTGGTGGCGGCGTGCTGCACCGCCGCCGCGCTGGCACTGGCCATCCCTCTCACCGCGGACTGGATGGCGAGCCTGCCGGCCGCACGCGCGGCCGCGGCACTCTGGCAGACGTTCATCGCGCCCATTGCCACGCCGGTCCTTGTCCTCACTGCTGTGATGTTCGCGGCGTCGGCGTTGCTCGTCGCCGCATTGAAGCATGTGGCCTGGGAAGGCCAGGAGTCCTCACACCCATGAACCTGTTCAGAAAGCTCGCTCTCGCCGCCACGTTGAGCGTGATTGCGTGGATCAGCGTCGCGCTCGTCGTCGCACAGAACGTGCGCATCGACGGTGGCCCGTTCTTCCACGGCCGCCAGGTTTTCCGCCTGTGGCAGAACTTCGACCTGCGCGCGGGCGAGACCGCTCAGGACGTCGTCGTGGTTTCGGGATCGACGACGATTTCCGGCAGAGTCGAGGGCGACGTCGTCGCGGTGCTCGGACCGGTCCGGCTCGAACCCACGGCCGACGTGCGCGGTTCCGTCATCGTCGTCGGCGGCGACGTGACCGTGGTCGAAGGCGCGAAGGTGGAACGCGACTTCATGGTGTTCGGCGGCGCATCGACCCTGCCGCCGTCGTTCTATCCGGGCCACGAACACATCGAGATCGGCAACGCCTGGATGGGCGCGCAGCTGCGCGCCGTCGTGCCCTGGGTCACCTACGGCCTGCTTTGGGGTCGGCTGATCGTCGTGAGCATCGGGTGGGTCTGGTGGTTCGTCGCGATTGCGCTGATTCTGACCATGGCCATCAACCTGATGCTGCACAGCGCGGTGGGACACTCGGCGGACACCCTCGCCGCGCGGCCCGCGAGCGCGTTCATGACCGGCCTGCTGATGCTCCTCCTGACGGGGCCGGTCACGCTGCTCCTCGGCGCAACCATCATCGGCCTGGCCATCGTGCCGTTCGTGCTCTGCGCCGTGTTCGTCGCATGGATTACGGGCAAGGTTGCCGTGTCGCGGTGGATCGGGCGCACGATCCTGGGCTACGGCCCGGACGACACGCGACAGCAGGCCCTGCTGGCCGTCGTCGTGGGTTTCGCGTCGATCTGCCTCCTGTACGCGGTCCCCATCGTCGGGTTGGTGACGTGGGCGCTGGTCGGTGTGTTGGGACTCGGCGCCGCGTCGCTCACGGTGATGAGCGCCCTGCGGCGCGAGCGCGGACCGCGACGAAAGGCTCGGAAGGACTCGGCGCCCGCGGAGGATGCCGCGCCGCCCCTGCCGCCGCTGCCGGCCGCCGCGCCGCTCGAGCACCCGGGCATGGCGTTTGTGCAGGCTGAGCCGCAGGCGATGCCCGCAGCGGCCGACGTCGAGCCTCCGCCTCCGATTTCGGGGGCGGCCGGGTTGGCGCTCATGACGCGCGCGAGCTTTCTCGACCGAGTCGTGGCCGGCGTGCTCGATATCGCGTTCGTCGTATTCCTCTTCAACGCCTTCCTGGATCGGTACCTCCTGGTGAGCGATGTCGAGGCCCAGTTCGTGCTGCTATTCGCGTATTTCGTGACGTTCTGGGCATGGAAAGGCACCACGCTCGGCGGGATCGTGTGCAACCTGCGCGTGACGCGTCTGAACGGCGCGCCGCTTGCCGGCGCCGACGCCGTCGTCCGCGGCCTGGCGAGCATCTTCTCGTTCGTGCCGTTCGGTCTCGGCTTCCTCTGGATTCTGCGCGACCCGAATCAGCAGGCGTGGCACGACACGATCACGGGCACGTGCGTCGTGAAGGTGCCGCGCGACTACCCGCTCTAGTTCCCGGTCGGCAACCTCGCTCGCGCGTTTTCGTCTAACCAGAGGCAATGCCACCACCGACAGGAGCGGCGCTCGTTTGTCTTGCGATCGTCGCGGCCGGCGCCGGCGTTCAGACGGCGCCGCGGAGCCAGACGGCCGCCACGCCGTCCATTCGATGGGAGTCATCCGAACGCGACGTCGCCGGACGCCGTGAGACCGTGGAGACCGGCCGCCTCACAGTGCCCGAACGGCATGCCAAACCCCACGGCCGCACGCTGACGCTGGGGTTCGTGCGGCTCCGGACCACCGCGGCGTCGCCCCGCGCGCCCATCGTCTATCTCGACGGCGGACCCGGCGGGTCCGGCGTGTCGGCGCTGGATATCCCCTACATGGCATCGCTCTTCTCGAAGTTGCGCGGCGTCAGCGATGTCATCCTGCTCAGCCAGCGCGGCACCGGCATCTCGGTGCCGCGGCTGAACTGCGCGGGCGGCGGTCCGCTGCCCGACGACGCCCTGGTGTCGCTCGAACGCATGGAGTCGCTGCTCTTCCCCCGCTACCGCGCGTGCGCCGATCGATTTCGCGCGACCGGCCACGACCTGGCCGCCTACAACACGGAGGAAAGCGCAGACGACCTCAACGGCTTGCGCCAGGCCCTGGGCGCGGATCGGCTCTCCCTGCTCGGCTTCAGCTACGGCACGCACCTCGGCCTCTCGGCCATTCGGCGCCACGGCAAATCGCTCGAGCGCGTCGTCCTCGCCGGCGTCGAGGGACCGGACGAGACGCTAAAACTCCCGCGCGTCCAGGACGAACAGCTCGATCGCATCGCCGCCATCGCCAGGGCGGATCCCGCGGCCGGCCCCGGCATGCCCGACCTCGCCGGCGCGCTGCGATCGCTTCTGGCTAAGGTGCGCCAGACGCCGATTGCCGTCGAGATCGGCGCCGCTCGCCGGCGCGTGCTCGTCGGCGATGCCGGCATTCTCTACATCCTCGAGCGGGACCTCGGCGACACGAACGACACGCCGTGGATTCCCGCGTTCGTGTACGACACGCTCGCCGGCGACTACACGCTGCTCAAGTCGATGGTCGAACGCCGCCTGCCGCAGATCGAAGGCGGCACCGGCCTCATGAGCCTCGCGATGGACTGCGCCTCGGGCGCGACCGCCGGTCGGCTGGCCCGCATCCGCGCCGAGGAGCCAGCGTCGATCTTCGGGCGCGCCGCCAACGCGCCGTTTCCCGAAGTGTGCGACGCCGTCGGCATCCCTCCGCTCGGCGACGCCTTCCGCGCGCCCGTCGTCAGCGCGCTGCCCGTGCTCCTCGTCAGCGGCACGCTCGACGCCAGGACGCCGCCGGCGCAGGCGGAGGGCCATCGGCGCGGCTTGAGCCGCTCGACGCACCTCATCGTTGCCAACGCGGGTCACGAGAGCACGCTGCCCGTGCCTGAAGTGCAGCAGGCGATTGTGGAGTTCCTGGGCGGCAAGGACCTCGCGGACCGCACGATCGCGCTGCCCGTGCCGAAGATCAGGCCGGCGGCGAGGAAGTAACGAGCGCAACCACGAAGGTCACGCCTGGTCCGCGAGCGTCGCCCGGAGGCGTTGACGCTCCTCCTCGATCAGTCGCGCGTCTCGCTCGGCCTGCTCCGCCTTCGACCGGCGCCGCGCCACGTCCGCCGACGCGGCCTCGAGCGTGGCTTCGACCTGCGCTCTGGCGCGAGTCGCGCGATCCAACTCGGCGCGCGCGGAGACCGCGGCTCGCTTCGCCCCGGCGGCTTTCGGATCCAGTTCGCGCAGCCGCCTCCTCGCGGCTTCCTTCGCGCGACGGGCCGCTTCAGCCACTTCGTCGGGCTTGGGCCTCGGCGGCGCGAACGCCACGATCTTGGCCAGCGATCGCGGCGTCGCTACGCCCTTCATGAGGGCGCTGAGCACGCCGAAACCGAGCGGGGCGAGCGGCTTGGCGAGGCGGCCGGGCGGGCCGCCGCCGGGCAGGGCCTGGAGCGTGTCGACGACCGCCTTCATCGTGCTGACAGTCGCCGGGTCGCCCGCGCCGGCCAGGATGTCGCGCACCGCGTCGGCCGCGATCTTCACCGCGGCGCGGTGCTCGAGCTCCACACCCGCGAGGTCGACGTTCTTCCCGGACAGCGCGTGCGCGTTGGCGGCGCGGATCCGCTCGGACGCCCGAATCAACCTGTCGTACGCGCGTCGCTCCTTCCAGTAGAGCTGGTTGACGGCCCATGCGGGTGCGCTCGGCTTTTCGAGCGCTTTGACTGCGCCCGCGTCTTTGCCGGCGGATTTGGCGAGGTCGTTGCGTGCCGCGGTGAAGTCCGTCAGCGGCAGCTGGTACAGGCGATCGATCTCGCGGTCCATGAATGAATCATAGCCGTCGCGATCGCCGTCCGAAGTTCTGAGTTCTAAGTTCTGAGTTCTAAGTTCGGCTGCGCCGCTAGGCGCAGCCGCTTGTCGTGCCGCAGTTCGAGCACTTGTAGCAGGCGCCCGAGCGGACCATGATCGAGCCGCAGGTCGAGCACGGCGGCGCGTCTTCCTGGTTCTGGATCGCGGCGAAGGTCGACTTCGGCCGAGCCTCTGCTTTGACTTCGAGCACCAGTTGTTCCGGCGACGTCACTTCCTCCCGGTTGTTCACGCCGGCGCGGAACTGCGCCTCCGCCGAGAGGAACTTCACCGCCATCCACCGGAAGATGTAGTCGACGATCGACTTCGCGAACCGGATGTCCACGTTCTTCGTCATGCCGGACGGCTCGAAGCGGACGTGGCTGAACTTGTCCACGAGGTCCTGGAGCGGCACGCCGTACTGCAGCGCGTAGCTCACGGCCTGCGCGAACGCGTCGGCGAAGCCCGAAATCGTCGAGCCTTCCTTCGCCATCGTCAGGAACAGCTCGCCCGGCTGGCCGTCCTCGTAGAGACCGACGGTGATGTAGCCCTCGTGGCCAACGATGTCGAACTTGTGGGTGATCGACTGGCGTTCGTCGGGCAGGCGCCGGCGGCGCGGCCCCGCGTCGGCGTCTGCGGCGCCGGCCCGGACGTCCTTGTCCTTCGACGTGTTGAGCGGCTGCGTCCGCTTGCTGCCGTCGCGGTAGATCGACACGGCCTT
>JANOGJ010000617.1:0-2017 GCA_031405995.1 Acidobacteriota bacterium | reverse complement strand
GGCCGTGCTCGGCGAGCGCAAAACGCGCTCGGAGATGGCCGCCGCGCGGGCGCGCACGAACATGGAGAACCTGGTGCTGCGCGCGCCCATGGACGGCGTGGTATCGGTGCGCGAGAACTACGACGCGGGCGGCGGCATGTTCTACAGCGGCATGTCGCTGCCCACGTACCGCGCCGGCGACAACGTGTTTTCGGGCCGTCCCGTGGTGGATGTCTTCGACCTGTCGAGCATGGAGATTCGCGCGCGCGTCAACGAGCAGGAGCGCGCCAACGTCGCGGTCGGTCAGACGGCGGCCATCCAGTCCGACGGCGTGCCCGGCGCCGCGATCACCGCCACGGTGACGGCGGTCTCGGGGCTCGGGCGCCCGGACAACCGCATGGGCCCGCTGCGCCAGTTCGAGGTCACGCTCGAATTGAAGAACCCCGATCCGCGGCTGCGCCCGGGGACGTCGGTGCGCGTCCTCGTCAAGGGCGCCGTCGTCGAGAAGGCGCTGATGCTGCCGCGCCAGGCGCTGTTCGAAGTGGACGGCAAGCCGACCGTCTACGTGCGCACGGGCGGTGGGGACACGTTCGCCGCCCGCCCGATCAAGATCCTGCATCGCACCGAGAGCCAGATCGCGATCGAGGGCCTCGAGGAAGGGACCGAGGTCGCGCTGGTCGATCCGGCGACGGCGCTGAGGCTCGGCGGCGCCGACGCCGCCAAGGCCGCGGGGGGCAAGAAGTGACCGACGCGCCAGCGCGTCCGCCCCGCCGCCGGCTGAGCATCGGGCCCGAACTCGCCCAGGGCTTCGACAACCTGCGCGCGCACACGCTGCGCTCGATCCTCACGATGCTCGGCATGATCTTCGGCGTGGCGGCGGTCATCGCCATGCTGTCGATCGGCGCCGGCGCGCAGCAGCAGGTGATCGCCTTCATTGAGCAGCTCGGCGTGCGGAACATCATCGTCGAGGCGCGCGAGTCGACGGACTCGACCTCGCTGACGCGCGTGCGCAAGCTCTCGACGGGCCTGACGTTTCGCGATCTCCGGATGATCGAGGCGGGGCTGCAAGGCATCGCGGGGATCACGGCGCGCAAGCGCTTCGTGCCGGCCAAGGTCCTGCCGCGGCCGTACGGAGACGTGCCCGTGGTCTACGGCGTCTCGCCGTCCTACCAGGCGATCGGCAGCGTGACGATCGCGAGGGGCCGCTTCTTCAACGCGGAGGAGGCCGACGCCGGGGCGTCGGTGGCGGTGGTCGGCCAGGCGGCCGCCAACGGCCTCTTCGGCGCCGAGGATCCGATTGGCCGCTTCGTCAAGGTGAACGACCAGTGGTACCGCGTGATCGGGCTGGCCGGAGGCCAGCTCTCGTCGCAGACGGACGTCGGCGGGCTACCGGCGCAGGACCGGAACAACCTGATCTACGTCCCGCTCCGGTCGGCGATCCTGCGCATCGAGGACTCGCAGGCCTGGTTCAAGGACGAGATCGACGGCATCTACATCAGCATGGTGAGCGACGATCGCGTCGCGCCGGCGGGCACGCTCGTGCGCGGCCTGCTCGAGACGACGCACCAGGGCGCGGGCGACTACAGCATCATCGTGCCAGCCGAGCTGCTCGCGCAGCAGCAGCGCACGAAGCGGCTGTTCGAGATCGTCATGGCCGCGATCGCGTCGATCTCGCTGCTCGTCGGCGGGATCGGCATCATGAACATCATGCTCGCGAGCGTCATGGAGCGCACGCGGGAGATCGGCGTGCGGCGCGCGATCGGCGCGCGGCGCGTGGACATCATCCGCCAGTTCCTCATCGAGACGACGCTCATCACGGTGAGCGGCGGGTTCGCTGGCATCATCGTCGGCATCGGGCTGTCGCAGCTGGTCGCCTACTTCGCCGGATGGTCCACGATCGTCACGGTGTCTTCGGTCGCGATCGCGTCGATCGTGTCGGTGACGGTAGGCATCGTGTTCGGCCTCTATCCCGCCATCCGCGCCGCCAAGCTCGATCCGGTGTACGCGCTGCATTACGAATAGCGCGCCGCAATCCTGG
>JANOGJ010000615.1:0-5927 GCA_031405995.1 Acidobacteriota bacterium | reverse complement strand
CGATCGAGCTCGGCCGGCTTCGCGTCGCGCGAGAGGACCAGTTTGATGCCGAAGGCGGCGCGTGACCGCTCGTCGCCGCCAGCGGCCATCATCCGCGCACCCACCGCGCGCGCGGCCTCGAACGACGCCGGATCGTTCAGGAGCGTCAGGGCTTGAAGCGGCGTGTTCGTGCGGACGCGGCGGACGGTACAGTACTCACGGCTCGTGGCGTCGAAGGTCATGAAGCTCGGGTACGGCGATGTGCGCCGCCAGAACGAGTAGAGGCTCCGCCGATAGCGGTCGTCGCCCACGCTCGTCGTCCACTTGTCGCTGCTGTACGGCTGGTTCCAGATGCCTGGCGGCTGCACCGGAAACACGCTCGGGCCGTGCATCTTCGGGCTCAGCAGGCCGCTCGCCGCGAGCGCCACATCGCGCACCATCTCGGCTTCCATCCGGAACCGCGCGCCGCGCGCGAGCAGGCGATTGTACGGATCGCGTTCCGCGAGCCGCGGCGTCACGACTGACGACTGCCGGTACGTGGATGACGTGACGATGAGCCGGAGGAGGGCCTTCTGGCTCCACGCCTTTGCGACGAACTCGGTGGCAAGCCAGTCGAGCAGGTCCCGGTGCGTGGGGGGTGATCCCTGCGACCCGAAGTCCTCGCTCGTGTCCACGAGGCCACGACCGAACAGTTGCTCCCAGAGACGGTTCACCGCGACCCTGCCGACAAGCGGGTTGCGATCGTCCACGAGCCAGCGCGCGAGCCCGAGCCGGTTGACGGGCTGGTCGTCGCGCATCGGGTGCAGGGCCGCCGGCGTGCCGGCGTACACGCGCGCGCCCCTGGCGGTGAAGCTCCCGCGAACCCGGAGCTCGTACGACGGCCGCTCGAACGACGCCTTTTCCTTCATGACGAGCGTCGACGGAATCTGGAGGTCGGCGACCGCCTTTCGCGCGGCGGCCAGCGCGTCGCGCGCCGAGTTGAGCAGCGGCGTGGTCGCGCGGAAGAACGCGGCAAGGTCATTGGCCTGATCGCGGCTGCGCTGCGCCACCGGCAGATCCAGGACGGGCCGGAGCCGCGCCGGGAGGTCGGCGCCCGCCAGCGGATTCTCCGCCGTCGTCACCGACAGGCGGAAGCGGCCCATGCCCTGGCCGATGGTTCCGTCGAGGTGATCGATTCGCAGCGTGATGCGCGTGCCCTCCGGAAACCCGAACGGCGCTTGCGCGACCAGGACGGCCTGGCGCGCCGCGCGCTCGGTCTCGCGCATCGCGTTAATCGCCCACGATCCCGCTTTTCGATACTCACGCCCCTCGACGGCGCTCGGGGGCGGGGGCCCGGCGTCGCGACCAAGCAGATCCACAGGCTCGAAGGCGTACGCGGAATCGTCCACCTTGATCGTTTTGAATTGGACGGGCCGCCTGGAGGCCGGCGCTACCGAGCCCTTCGCTGGCCCTATTTCGACGCGGATCCCGGTCACGCGGAAGTGCCCGTACGCGTCGCGCCCGGGTCCTCCCCTTGGAAGCGAGGGATCTGGAAGTGCCTCGAGACGGAGGCCGGTGATGCGCTGGACGGTCGTGTCTGCCGTGACGACATACGACGTCAGGGCCGGATTGGCGCCCGACGCCATCACGGAGCCGTCCGCGAGCGGCTTCAACACGACGCCGTTCGTGGCGCGGACGTCCCGAGGGGCAACCGGTGTCCAAATGTCACGCGCGGCGCGCGTCGATGCCTCCCATTGCTCCTGCGCGTCGCGCACGGCCGGCGTCACGGTCCTGATCTCCTGATCGAGCCGGTTGACGTCGGCCTGCAGCCGCTGGCGCGTCTTCTCGTCCTCCGGCGTGCCCAGGTCGAGCCTCGCTTCGGTGTACCGCGTCCCGTCGCCGGCGAAGGTGCGGCTCTCGTACTCCGAGTTGGCGAAGAAGGCGAGCAGCCGGAAGTAGTCCTTCTGGGTGAACGGGTCGTACTTGTGGTTGTGGCACTGCGCGCACGCGAGGGTCGTCCCCAGCCAGACGGTGGCCGTCGTGTTCGTGCGATCCACAAGCACCTCGTACATGGACTCGTCCGGATCGACGCCTCCCTCCTCATTCGTCATCGCGTTGCGATGGAAGCCGCTGGCGATCTTCTGATCGAGCGTGGCGTTCGGCAGCATGTCGCCGGCAATCTGCTCGATCGTGAACTGATCGAACGGCAGGTCGCGGTTCAGCGCGTCGATGACCCAGTCGCGATACTTCCAGATCTCACGGCGGTTGTCTTTCTCGTGCCCGTTGGTGTCGGCGTAGCGAGCCAGATCGAGCCACGGGCGCGCCCACCGCTCGCCGTAGCGCGGCGACGCCAGCAGGCGGTCCACAACCCTCTCGTACGCATCGCTCGAGGTGTCGGCCAGGAACCTGTCGAGCTCCTCCGGCGTCGGCGGCAGGCCGGTCAGATCAAGCGTCACGCGGCGGAGCAGTGTGGCTCTAGCCGCCTCCGGCGAAGGGGAGAGCTGTTCGTGCTCGAGCCGCGCCAGGATGAAGCGGTCGATGGCATTGCGCTCCCAGCCGGTGGTCCGCACGGCCGGCAGCTCGGGGCGCGTCGGCCTGTCATAGGCCCAATGTTCCTGGAGAGGAGCGTCTGAGTTCGCGGTGGCCGTCGCCTCGACCGGCATCGGCGCGCCCCGATCGATCCACGCCCGCAGGAGCGCGATCGTCGACGCGGGAAGCGGTTCGGCATCCTTGGGCATGCGGTCGTCGCCGCCGAGTCCCAGCACCCGGTGGATGAGCAGGCTCTCGTCGCTCTTGCCAGGGGTTATCGCGGGCCCGGATACCCCGCCCTTCAGGATGAAACCGGGCGAGTACAGGCGCAGGCGACCCTGTGACTTCGACGGACCATGGCACTCGAAGCAGTGCTGTTTGAAGATGGGCTGGATGTCGCGAACGAAGTCGATGCTCTGGAGGGGCGGCACGGGAGCCGAACCCGCCTGGGCGCGCAGCAGGACCGCGCTGGCGACCATGAGGGCGCCGCAGGCGATCGTGCCCGACCTGCCCCAGGGAGTCATGTGGTGCCTACACAGGATACTCCTCCGGTGAGAATTCGCACCGTGCCGGGCGGCTGCTCGATCCCGAAGCCGGACGGGCTGCGGCCGGCGATGCGGAAGTGACGGACTCGGGTCGCTATTTGGGGATCGCGAACGTGTTCGCGGATTGTCCGGGCCGGGTCTACACTTCCCGAACCTGTACGAGTCCCCCAGGTCACGGGAGGTCTGTCATGCGACGCATCGGGTCCTTATGTGTCCTCTGTCTCGTGGCCGTTGCTTCCGTGGCGGCACAAACTCCGGCTCCTCTCACCGCCATCCGCGCCGGACGGCTGCTCGATCCCGAAGCTGGCCGGGTGCTCGTCAATCAAGTCATCCTCGTCGAGGGCACGCGCATCCGCGAGATCGGACCGAACGTCGCGGTTCCAGCGGGCGCCAGGGTGATCGACCTGTCGCAAATGACGGTGCTCCCCGGACTCGTCGACACGCACAACCATCTGGCGCTCACCTACAAGCCAGAGCCCGAGAGCAACGTCTACTACTACACGTACGTCCAGGAATCGACCGCGCTCCGCGCGATTCAAGCCGCGTCGAATGGCATCCAGATGCTGGCCTCCGGCTTCACCATCGTCCGCGACATGGGCAACAACGGGAACTACGCGGACACCGCCCTTCGTCAGGCGATCGAGCAGGGCTGGATTCCGGGGCCGACGATCGTCAACTCCGGGATCATCATCGGCGGCATGGGCGGGCAGTTCTACCCGACGCCGGAAATGGCGAAGGACCATAACATCGTCTATCCGGAGTACCTGGACGCCGACACGCCGGACGAAATCGTGAAGGCCGTGCGGCAGAACATTCTGTTCGGCGCGCGCGTGATCAAGATCTGCGTGGACTGCAAGCCCTACGGCTACACGGCCGACGAGATCCGCCTCGTGATGCGCGAAGCGGCCAAGGCGAACCTCAAGGTCGAGGGCCACGTGCAGACGCTCGCCGGCGCGAGGAACGCGATCGAGGCCGGCATCTGGTCGATCGCGCACTCCTCGGCGCTGAACGACGAGATGCACAAGCTCATGGCGCAGAAGGGCATCTGGCGCGCCGGTACGGAGACGCCGCAGGGACTGGCCGGGCATCCCGTTTCGAACCAGGCTTACCAGCGAACGGTCGCCGGCCTGAAGAACGCGTATGAAAACAAAGTCCCGCTGACGTTCTCGACCGACGCCGACTACTGGGTCGCCGGCATGACGCGTGGGGAAGTGTGCCTCGAGTTCCTGAGGACGTGGAAGGACGCCGGCATCCCGAACGCCGACATCCTGCGCGCGATGACCATCAACGGCTACAAGGCGAGCGGCACCGACCAGACGCGCGGCCCGCTCAAGGCCGGATTCTTCGCCGACCTGATCGCCGTCCCCGGCAATCCGCTGGACGACGTGGAGGCGCTGAAGCAGGTCCAGTTCGTCATGAAGGACGGCCAGGTCTTCAAGGCCGGCGGCGTCATGACGCCCGCCGTCTTCTTCAACGGCGGTCCGGTGAACGGCTGGCGGATCCGCTGACCGTGTCCGATCAACTCGATGTCCTGAAGCTGGTGACCGGTCGGCTGGATGCCGCCGGGCTCCCGTACCTGATCACCGGCTCGATCGCGTCCGGTTTCTACGGCCAACCACGCATGACCCCGCGACATCGACATCGTGGCCGTGCTGCACCCCCCGCACGCGACTCAGCTGGCCGATCTGCTCGGGCCTGAGTTCGTCTGCGACGCCGGGGTCATCCGCGACGCGATCGCCGCACGCCGGATCTTCAGCGTGATGCACCACGAGGCCCTGCAGAAAATCGACTTCATCGTTCGAGACGATCGAGACTACGAGATCGAGAAGTTCGAGCGCCGACGGCGTGTGGAGGTGGACGGACAGCGGATGTGGCTGATCGCGCCGGAGGACCTCGTGCTGTCGAAGCTCGTCTGGGCGAAGGAGAGCCGCTCCGAGCTGCAGTTCCGCGACGTCCGCAGTATCATCGCGTTGCAGCCCGGCCTCGACTGGCCGTACATGGAACGCTGGGCATTGCGCCTCACGGTGGCCACCCTGTTGTCCGAGTTCCGCGCATGAGAGACACCTTGCCCGAGGTCGACGCGGCGTTCACGGCGCTGTTCGCCACGCGGTCCGGCAGCGATCGCGTCCGGATGGCGTGCGGCATGTTTGACGCCGCCAAAGCGCTGGCCGCCGCGGACATTCGGGCCCGGCATCCCGCCATCTCACCGTCCGACCTGCGCCTGCAAATGTTCGACCGGCTCTATTTCGAGGACTTCGACGGGGCGACGCGGGCCATGATCATCTCGGCGCTGCGCTGACGCGCTCCTGGACGCAGGCATGGGCTACTATCCGTCTGGCAGCATGATCGGCAAGACCCTCGGGCACTACAAAATCCTCGAACTCCTCGGCAAGGGCGGGATGGGCGAGGTCTATCTCGCGGAGGACACGACGCTGCAGCGCCGCGTCGCGCTGAAGGTGCTGACGAGCGGCCTGGCCGGCGACGCGGACCGCCGCCAGCGGTTTGCCCGTGAAGCCCGCGCCGCCGCCGCGCTCAACCATCCCAACATCGTCACCATCCACTCGGTCGAGGAAGCCGACGGCGTGCCGTTCCTGACGCTTGAACTCGTGGACGGCCAGACGCTGTCCGCGATCATCCCCGTTGGGGGCCTCGCGCTCGATCGGCTCCTGACGCTGGCGATCCCGCTCGCCGACGCCGTCGGCGCGGCGCACCAGCGCGGCATCACGCATCGCGACCTGAAGCCGGCCAACGTGATGGTCACGACCGACGGCCGGATGAAAGTCCTCGACTTCGGTCTCGCCAAACTGCGCGAAGAACTGTCGCAGGCGGCGCAGGCGGCGATGCCGACCCAGGAGCTGACGGGCGAAGGCCGCATCCTCGGCACGATTGCCTACA
>JANOGJ010000591.1:0-3078 GCA_031405995.1 Acidobacteriota bacterium | reverse complement strand
CGGCGTCAACGACCAGATCGTGGTGTTCGACCGCGTGCGCGAGAACCTGCGCACGCACCGGCGCGAGCCGATGGACTCGATCATCAACAAGAGCGTCAACCAGACGCTGCCGCGGACGGTCATCACGGCGGGCGTGACGTTCCTCGCGGTCCTCGCGCTGTACCTGTTCGGCGGCGAGGTCCTCGAAGGCTTTGCGTTTGCGATGCTCGCCGGCATCATCACGAGCACCTACTCGACGATCTACATCGCGTCGGCCGTCGCCGTGGTGCTCAGCAAGCGGCCCAGTGGTCCGCCGGCCGGTGTGGCCGCGCCGGCGCGCAAGGCCGGCGCGGCCAAGTCCTGACGTTCGCGCGTGGATCTGCTTGCGGCCGCGCTGCTCGGCGTCGTCCAGGGACTCACCGAGTTCCTCCCCGTCTCGAGTTCGGCGCACCTGATTCTGGCGCGCGCGTTCTTCGGCTGGGACGCCGACGCGTTCGGGCTGCCGTTTGACGTCGCGTGCCATCTCGGCACGCTGCTGGCGGTCGTCGTCTTCTTCTCGCGGGATCTGTCGGCGATGGTCCGCGCCGTGCCGCGCGCGTTCACGGCGAGGCCCGGGACGGACGGGCGGCGGATCTGGCTCATCGCCGTCGGAACCATCCCGGTGGTGATCGTGGGCGGCCTGATTTGGAATGACGCGATCAAGGACGCGACGCGGACGCCCTTGGTGGCCGCGTGCATGCTCGTCGTCGGCGCGGTGCTGCTGCTCGTCGTCGAGCGGCTGGGGACCCGCGGGGCGGGCGAAGAGGCGCTCACCCCGGCCGGCGCGTTCGTGGTCGGCGCGGCGCAGGCGGCCGCCCTCGTGCCGGGCGTGTCGCGGTCGGGCGCCACCATCGCCGCCGGCATGGCGCTCGGGTTGCGGCGCGAGGTCGCCGCGCGGTTCACCTTTCTGCTGAGCGTGCCGGCCATCCTGGCCGCCGCCGTGGAGGAAGGGCTCAAGCTCCGCGACACGCCCTTCGGCGCCGCCGAGATGCAACTGTTCGCGGTCGGCATGGCGACGTCGGCGGTCGTGGGTTACATGACGGTGAAGTACTTCCTGAAATTCCTCGCGACGCACCGGCTCGACGTGTTCGCCTGGTACCGGCTCGCGCTGGCGCTCGTGACGTTCGTCTGGCTGGCCGCGCGGTGACCGCCATGTGGGCCTGGCTGCGCCGGAGTCTCATCGCCGGGTTCTTCGTCACGGTGCCGCTCGTCGTGACGATCGTGGGGCTCGTCTGGCTGGTCCGCGTCGCCGACGGCGTCACGGTCGGCCTGGACCAGAAGCTGTTCAGCCAGAAGCTGCCGGGGCTGGGGATCGCCCTGACCGTGCTCGTGCTGCTCGCCGCCGGCGCGTTCGCCACGAACGTCCTGGGCAAGCGCATCCTGGCGCGCGGCGAGGACCTGCTGCTGCACGTGCCGCTGTTCCGCACGATCTACGCGCCGGTCAAGCAGCTCATGTCGGCGTTTTCGCCCGACAACGAGTCGGGCTTCAAGCGCATGGTGCTCGTCGAACACGACCCGCGCGGATTCGTCCTGGGGTTCCTGACGAAGGAGTTCGAGGTCGACCGCGGTCAGGGGCCGGAGAAGATGCTCGCCGTCTACCTGCCGACGAATCACCTGTACCTCGGTGACGTCGTCGTGTGTCCGGCGGCGCGCGCGTCGTTCCCGGACCTCACCGTGGAAGAGGGCATTCGGGTGTTTCTGACGGGTGGCATGGCCATCCCGGACAAGATCGGGACTCTCCCCCGTGGGGGCGAGAAGCGCGGGCGCGCCGGGTAGACTATCGGCGGCGGCAGACGAGGTTTCGGATTACGAGGAGATGGAGAACCGATGACGTCGAGAACGATGCGTGCGATGCGGGTGGTCTGCCTGGCGGCGGCCGTGGTGTGGATGGCGGGGGGAGCCGTGTGGGCGCAGGCGCCGGACATCGGCGCGGCTGCGGCGCCAGGGGCTCAGGCGGACGCGCGGCGCGGCGGCGAGGCCAACTTGATCCTCCCCGATCTGTCGCAGGTGACGTTCCAGGGGATTGACGGGCACACGCTGCTGCTCGTCGGCCTGGTCGTCTGCGCCTTCGGCGGCCTGTTCGGCCTCGTGATCGCGCGCCAGCTCAAGGCCATGGCGGTGCATCCGTCGATGCTCGAGGTCTCCGAGCTCATCTACGAGACCTGCAAGACCTACCTGATCCAGCAGGGCAAGTTCCTGCTGATTCTCGAGATCTTCATCGGCACCACCATCGCGTTCTACTTCGGCATGCTGGCGCACACGGTCGACCCGGTCACCGGCGCCGCGACGACGGGATTCGGTTTCTGGAAGGTCGCCATCATCCTCTTCTTCAGCCTGGTCGGCATTGCGGGCAGCTACGGCGTCGCGTGGTTCGGCATCCGCGTGAACACGTACGCCAACTCCCGCACCGCGTTTGCCGCGCTGCAAGGCAAGCCGTACCCGTGCTACGCGATTCCGCTCAAGGCCGGCATGAGCATCGGGATGCTGCTCATCTCGGTCGAGCTCGTGATCATGCTCGCGATTCTGCTGTTCATCCCCGGCGACTACGCGGGCGCGTGCTTCATCGGCTTCGCCATCGGCGAGTCGCTCGGCGCGTCGGCGCTGCGGATCGCGGGCGGCATCTTTACCAAGATTGCCGATATCGGCGCGGATCTCATGAAGATCGTCTTCAAGATCAAGGAAGACGACGCGCGCAATCCGGGCGTCATCGCCGACTGCACGGGCGACAACGCCGGCGACTCGGTCGGGCCGTCGGCCGACGGCTTCGAGACCTACGGCGTCACGGGCGTCGCGCTGATTTCGTTCATCCTGCTGGCCGTCACGAGCGTGACCGTGCAGGTGCAGCTGCTCGTCTGGATCTTCATGATGCGCATCGTCATGGTCGTGGCGTCGGGCGCGTCCTACTGGCTCAACGAGATGATGGCGCGCGCGCAGTACCAGCACGTCGACAAGATGAACTACGAGGCGCCGCTGACGCGGCTCGTCTGGCTCACGTCGATCGTCTCGGTGGCGCTGACCTATGTCACGTCGTACCTGCTGATTCCGGATCTCGGAGGCGAC
>JANOGJ010000587.1:0-2324 GCA_031405995.1 Acidobacteriota bacterium | reverse complement strand
GTTTGGGTCAAATCGTTGGTGCCGAAACTGAAAAACTGACTGTACTTTGCAATTTCTTTCGCAGTCAGAGCGGCACGAGGAAGTTCGATCATAGTTCCAATCTGATAATTCATGCCTTTGACTTTGTACTTAGCGATGACGGCGTTTGCTTCTTCAATGCAGTAGTCGCCCACGAACTTGAGCTCGCGCCAGTCGCCGACGAGCGGAATCATGATCTCGGGGACGACCCTGCCGCCGTCCTTGGCGAGCTGGCAGGCGGCCTCCATGATCGCGCGCGCCTGCATCTCGGTGATCTCGGGGTACGTGATGCCAAGCCGCACGCCGCGGTGCCCGAGCATCGGGTTGAACTCGTGCAGCTGCTCCACCCGGTGCAGCACCCGGCGCTTCTCGTCGAGCGCGGCTCCCTTTTCGCCCTTCACTTCGCTGCGCGCGATCTCGACCATGAGGTCCTCGCGCTTGGGCAGGAACTCGTGGAGGGGCGGGTCGATCGTCCGGATGGTCACGGGCTCCCCGTGCATCTCCTTGAACACGCCGTAGAAGTCGGCGCGCTGAAGCGGCAGGAGCTCGTTGAGCGCCGCGCGGCGATCCTTCTCGTTGTCGGCGAGGATCATCCGCTGCACGATGGGAATCCGGCCTTCGCCGAAGAACATGTGCTCGGTGCGGCACAGGCCGATGCCGCGCGCCCCGAACCCGTAGGCAATCTGCGCCTGATCCGGCTGGTCGGCATTCGCGCGAATCCCCAGCCGCCGGAACGCGTCGGCCCAGGTCAGCAGCCGGTTGAACCGCTTGAAGATCGCCGACTTCTCGCCCTTCATCTTGCCGTCGACGACCTGCAGAATTTCGCTTGGCTGCGTGGCGACCTGTCCGATCTTGACCTCGCCCGACAACCCGTCGAACGAGAGCCAGTCGCCTTCGTTGAGCGTGACACCGCCGACTTTCAGCGTGCGCGCGCGTTCGTCGATTTCGAGCGCGCCGGCGCCGACGACGGACGGCTTGCCCATCTGCCGGCCGACGACCGCGGCGTGCGACGTCATCCCGCCGGTCGCCGTGAGAATGCCCTGCGCGACGAACATCCCGTGAATGTCGTCCGGCACCGTCTCCTTGCGGACGAGCAGCACCTTGCGGCCCGCGCGGGTCTGTTCGACGGCATCGTCGGCCGTGAACACGACCTGGCCCGACGCCGCGCCCGGCGAGGCGGGCAGCCCCTTCGTGGCGAGCGGCATCGTCTTCCATTCCCTGGGGTCGAAGATCGGCGAGAGCAGCTGCGACAGCGCCTCCGGCTCCACCATCAGGACCGCGTCCTTCGGCTTGATCAGCTTCTCGTCGACCAGGTCGGTCGCGATCACGACCGCCGCATAGCCCGTGCGCTTGCCGTTCCGGGTCTGGAGCATGAACAGCTCCTCGTCCTGGATCGTGAACTCGAAGTCCTGGATGTCCTTGTAGTGCTTCTCGAGCCGCGTGGTGATGCGCCGGAGCTCCGCGTACGCCTTCGGCATCGCGGTCGCGAGTTCGGTGATGGGCCGCGGCGTGCGGATGCCCGCCACGACGTCCTCGCCCTGGGCGTTGACGAGAAACTCGCCGTAGAACTCCTTGGCGCCCGTCGCCGGATTGCGCGTGAAGCCGACGCCCGTGGCCGATCGCTCGCCGGTATTGCCGAAGACCATCGCCTGGACGTTCACGGCGGTGCCGATGTGGTCCGGAATCTCGTAGATCCGCCGGTACTCTTTGGCGCGAGGATTCTGCCAGGACCGGAACACGGCGTCGCGCGAGAGCCGGAGCTGCTCGAGGGGATCCTGCGGAAAGTCACGCTTCGTCTTGGCGCGCACGACTTTCTTGTAGCGAGCGATGACGTCTCGAAGCGCCGCTTCATCGAGGTCGGGATCGACCTTGACGCCCTTCTCGCGCTTGACCGCCTCCAGCTCGTGCTCGAAGGCGGCCTTCGGGATCTCGAGGACCACGCTGCCGAACATCTGGATGAAGCGCCGGTAGCTGTCGCACGCAAACCGCCCGTTCGCGGTGCGCGCCTTGAGGCCCTCGACGGCGACGTCGTTCAGGCCAAGATTCAGGATCGTGTCCATCATGCCGGGCATCGAGAACTTGGCGCCCGACCGGACCGAGACCAGCAGCGGATTCCCGGCCGATCCGAGTTTCGCGCGCGTCACGGCCTCGAGCCGCTTCAGGTGCGTGAGCATCTCCTGCTCGACCGCCCGTGGCAGACGGCCTTTGTTCTGGTAGTAGAGGCTGCAGACCGCGGTGGACATCGTGAACCCGGGCGGCACCGGCAGGCCGGCGTTCGTCATCTCCGCCAGGCCGGACCCTTTGCC
>JANOGJ010000571.1:0-1721 GCA_031405995.1 Acidobacteriota bacterium | reverse complement strand
GCTGATGGACGAACCCTGCTCGGCGCTGGACCCGATCGCCACCCAGCGGGTCGAGGAGCTGATCGTCCAGCTCAAGGCCAAGTACACGATCGTCATCGTCACCCACAACATGCAGCAGGCGGCGCGCGTGTCCGACCATACCGCTTTCTTCTGGCTCGGGGAGCTGGTGGAGTTCGGCCCAACCGAACGGGTGTTCACCAATCCGGCTGAGAAGCTGACCGAGGATTACGTGACCGGGAGATTCGGGTAAATGAGCACCGAGCGCCACATTCGGCACTTTCAAGAGGAACTCGAACAGCTCAAGGCGCGCCTGCTGGAGATGGGCGGGCTCGCCGAGGATCGGCTTCGGCTGGCGGTCCGCGGGCTGGTCGATCGGGACCCGGGCGTCGTGGACAAGGTGCTCGTGGGCGACGAGGCGATCAACCAGCTGCACATCGAAATCGACGATCGCTGCTTCAAGCTCCTGGCCCTGCACCAGCCGATGGCGGTCGACCTGCGGTCCATCGTGTCGGCGGTGAAGATCAACACCGACCTCGAACGCGTCGGCGACCTGGCGGTCAACATCGCCGAGGCGGCCGGACGCTACCTCGAGCATCCGCCGGTGAAGGAGCTCATCGACATCCCGCGCATGGCCGACATCGCGCAGGAGATGTTGCGTGACGCCCTGGACGCCTACGTCCGGCGGGATCTCGACCTGGCCCGGCGCGTGCTCGACCGCGACGACGAACTGGACTTGCTGAAGACGCTCGTCTTCCGCGAGCTGCTCGCCCACATGCTCAAGAATCAGGAGACGATCGAGCCGTCGCTCGACCTGATCCTCGTCTCGCGCCACCTCGAGCGGATCGGCGACCACGCGACCAATGTGGCTGAAGACGTCATTTTCATGGTGTCAGCGAAAGACGTGCGGCACCAGGCGGAAAACGGCTGAGTCGCGAACCCTGTACAATGTGTCGATCTCTCCATGGCCGACACCCTCACCATCACCGATAACCGCACCGGCAAGCAGTACGAGATCCCCATCGAGCAGGGCGCCATCAAGGCGATGGACCTGCGGCAGATTCGCACGTCGGCCGACGACTTCGGCCTGATGACCTACGACCCGGCGTTCCAGAACACCGCGGCGTGCCGCAGCCGCATCACCTACATCGACGGCGACAAGGGCGTCCTGCTCTACCGGGGCTACCCCATCGAGCAGCTGGCCGACCACAGCACGTTCCTGGAAACGGCCTACCTGATCCTGTTCGGCGAGCTGCCGACGAGCACGCAGCTCGCGGCCTGGGTGCGCGAGATCACGCTGCACACGATGCTCCACGAGAACATCAAGAAGCTCATGGAGGGGTTCCAGTACGACGCCCATCCGATGGGCATCTTCCTGTCCACGGTCGGCGCCCTCTCGACGAACTACCCGGACGCGAAGAAGATCCACGAGGAGCAGTCGCGCCGCCTTCAGATTCGGCGCCTGATCGCGAAGGTGCCGAGCATCGCGGCGTACGCGTTCCGGCACAGCATGGGCCGCCCGTACGTCTACCCCGACAACGACCTCAGCTTCACGGGCAACTTCTTGAACATGCTCTTCAAGCTGACCGAGCTCAAGTACAACGTGCATCCGGTCATGGAGCGGGCGCTCGACATCCTGTTCATTCTGCACGCCGATCACGAGCAGAACTGCTCGACCAGCGCGATGCGGGCGATCGGCAGCTCGAACGTCGATCCGTTCTCGT
>JANOGJ010000567.1:0-2521 GCA_031405995.1 Acidobacteriota bacterium | reverse complement strand
CGGCGTCACACGCGCGAGGTAACGTAGAATTCGCCGCATGGGTCGTCGCAAGTCCCGCTTTCTCCGCAAACCGGTCGAGCCGTTCATCGTCACCGCCGGTCTCTCGGCCGACGAGGTGCTCGCGCGCATGGAGCGCGTGTCGTTCCAGGGCCGCAACCTCGGCACGGCGCGCCGCATCTGGGAGAAGATGATCGGCAGCGACGCCACCATCTTCCTCGGCACGGCCGGCGCGCTCTCGGCCGGCGGCATGCGCCTCATCCTGGCGCACCTCAGCGAGCATCGCTATATCGACTGTCTCGTCTCGACGGGCGCCAACCTGTACCACGATTTGCACGAGACGCGCGGCAAGCGCCACTTCATGGGGACGCCGCAGCTCGACGATGCGGCGCTCGCGGCCGAGCGCATCGACCGCGTCTACGACACGCTCGCGAGTGAGGATGAGTTCTGCCGGCATGACGAGTGGATCGCGGCGTTCGCGCTCAAGCTCGAGCGCCGACCGTACACGTCACGGGAGCTGCTCTACAAACTCGGCGAGCACCTGTGGAACGAGACGGGCAACAACGGCATCCTGACCGCCGCGTATCGCGCCAAAGTGCCCATTTTCTGCCCGGCGATCGCGGATTCTTCGATCGGGATGGGCTTTTCGCAGGCTCGGCACCGCGACCAGACGGCCGGATATGTCGACGTCATCGGCGACATTGTCGAGTCGGCAAACATCGTCATCCGCAAGCCGTCGACGGCCACAATCGTGCTCGGCGGCGGCACGCCGAAGAACTTCATCAACCAGGCCAGCGTCCAGGCCGAGTTCTACGACGACCGCGTCGGCGGCCACAAATTCGCGATCCAGATCGTCACCGACGTCCCGCACTTCGGGGGCGCCAGCGGGTCGAGCCTCGAAGAGGCCCAGAGCTGGGGCAAGCTGTCGATTGAATCCGAGAAGGTCACCGTGCAGGCGGACGTCACCGTGGCGCTGCCGCTGCTCGTGACGGCGCTCGAGACGACCTGCCGCGAGGCAGCGCAGAAGCGCAAGCGGCCGGAGTTCGATCCGTCCGGGCGCGTGATGGCGATGAACGGGCAGCCGCTCGCCGACAACCGCTACCAGGAGTCCTGATGCCGGCGTCCGGGTACGATCAGCTTCAGCCTTTTCAGTTTGGCGGCGTGCTGCCCACGCCGCGGTCCCGTGACGAATCCGAAGCGCTCATCCTGCCCGTGCCGCTCGACCGCACGACGTCGTACGTGTCGGGCACGAAGCACGGCCCTCGCGAGCTCCTGATCGCGTCGGCCCAGGTCGAGCTGTGGGACGAAGAGCTGGGCGTGGACGTGCACGCGCACGGGCTGCATACGCTGCCCGAGATGGACCTCAGCTCCGCGACGATCGATCAGGCGATCGCCACGGTGCGACAAACCGCGGGCGAGATTCTCGACCAGAACAAGTTTCTGGTGACGCTCGGCGGCGAGCACTCGATCACGTCGCCCCTCGTGGCCGCTGCCGCCGAGCGACACCGCGGCCTCGGCGTCCTGCAAATCGACGCCCACGCCGACCTGCGCGACTCCTACCTCTCCGAGCGGCACAGCCACGCCTGCGCCATGCGCCGGACGATCGAGCACGCGCCGCTCGTCCAGGTCGGCATCCGCAACATTTCCGAGGAAGAAGTGCAGGCGCTGCCCGGCCTCAAGACGACGATCTTCTATGACTGGAACATGCGGGACGATCCGGGCTGGATCGCGCGCGCGGTGGACGCGCTGCCCGACCAGGTCTACATCACGATCGACCTCGACGGACTCGATCCCGCGACCATGCCCGCCGTCGGCACGCCCGAACCCGGCGGCCTGTCCTGGCGCGAATTGACGGCGCTCCTCCGCCGCACGTTCGAGCGGAAGACCGTCGTGGCGTGCGATGTCGTGGAACTGTGCCCGGTGCCGGGCCTCGCCGCGCCGAACTTCATCGCGGCGAAGCTGGTCTATAAGCTGCTGACTTACAGGTTTGGACTGAAGAAAGCTGTCTAGTTTAGGGACCTGTCGAAAGACATCGACACGGAGGGGCGGAGGGGACGGAGGGCACGGAGCTTATTGGGGGAAAGCGTCGGGCTGCGTGCCGCGTCGATTCAACACGCTCCGGATCCCATCCTTTAGCCGGATGGTGTTGAAATTGATCAGGAGCCCCTTCTCCATTCCGGAGAGCCGCAAGTAGGTCAGTAACTGCGCGCCGTGGATCGGGAGTAGTTTCTCGACGGTCTTCAGTTCTACCAGCACGGCGTTCTCGACAATCACATCGGCCGAAAACGCCCGCGGGAGGACGACGCCGTCGTAGGTTAGCGGCAGGGTGACCTGCCTCCTGAAGGACAATCCCGCCTTCCGCAGTTCATGCGCGACGCACTCCTCGTATACGGACTCGAATACGCCGGGCCCGATGGCCGAGTGCACCTTCATGGCGGAATCAACGACCTGACCACTATGCACGTTTGAGACGTTCATTTTTGCAGTCCTCTGCGCTCCTCTGCGTACCTCTGCGTCCTCTGCG
>JANOGJ010000551.1:0-5435 GCA_031405995.1 Acidobacteriota bacterium | reverse complement strand
GCGGCAGGTGCCGGCCCGTGCGCTCTTCCTCCTCGGCAATCGCCACGAGCGCGGCCTTGGCGTTCAGCGTGTCAAAGATGGTCTCGACCAGGAGGATGTCCACGCCGCCGTCGACGAGTCCTCGCACCTGCTCGGCGTACGCGTCCTTCAATTGATCAAAGGTGATCGCGCGGAACGCCGGGTTGTTGACGTCGGGCGAGATCGACAGCGTCCGGTTGGTCGGGCCCATCGAGCCGGCCACGAAGCGGGGCTGGCCGGGATTGCGCGCCGTGAACTCGTCGGCGGCGACGCGGGCCAGGCGCGCGGACTGGACGTTGATCTCGTACACGACCGATTCGAGGCCGTAGTCGGCCTGCGAGATCGCGTTGCCGTTGAACGAGTTGGTTTCGATGATGTCGGCGCCCGCCTCGAGATATTCGCGGTGGATGGAGCTGATGATCTCGGGCTGCGTCAGGACGAGCACGTCGCTGTCGCCCCTGAGGTCGTGCGGGTGCGTCGCGAACCTGGCGCCGCGGAAGCCTGCCTCATCGAGCTTGTGGCGCTGGATCATCGTGCCCATCGCGCCGTCGAGAATCAGGATGCGCTCCCCCAGCAGGCGGTCGAGCTGTTCGGTGGTCGTCATCGCGCGCGGCGTCCCTTCTGATCCATGCGGCGCTTCACAACCCGAAGCGCCCTACGACCCACGGCGGTCAATACGGTGAATGGATCGCCCGAGCGCGTCGCGCCGACCTGGACTTTGACGTGGTCGAAGCCGGCCTCGCGCAAGAGCGTCTTCAGACGCGCGTCCGTGAAGCCGAGCCACCGGTCGCCGAGCTTCGATCGCACCCATGCCTCCTCATGCTGTCGGAGATCCAGCAGGAGCACGCGTCCGCCGGGCCGCAGGATGCGGTGCGCCTCGGCCAGCGCGCGGTTGGGCTCGGCCGCATGGTGGAGCGCCTGGGACAGCAGCGCGAGGTCCACTGATCGATCGCGGATCGGCAACCGCTCGAGCGTCCCGAGTTTCCAGGTGATGTTGTCGAGCTTCCTCCGCGACGCAAGCGCGCGACCGCGGTCGAGCACCTCGCGCGATCGATCGACCGCGATCACGCGCCGAGCCCACCGCGCCGACTCGAGCGTCAGGTAGCCCTCGCCGCAGCCAAGATCGGCGACGTCGAGCTCCGGCAGCAGTAATCCGAGCGCCCGCGCCCATGCCGCCCAGCTCCGGCCCGGGACGAGCTGCCGCCGGTCATCTCCGGGCTGCCCATGACGGGCAAAACTCTCTTTCCGCACCCTCCGCACTTCCGCCAGCCTCGCATCGTCGGCTCGCGTTTCAGGCGTCGCCCGGTCGAACTCGCGCTTGAGCCAGGCCCACAGGTCGGCGTGGCCGTTGGCCGAGCCGGCCTCGGCGCGGCGGTACCAGGCGTACGCGCCGGCACGTTCCTCGGTGACCAGCCCGGCCTCCCGCAGGAGGCCCAGATGCCTGGATACGCCCGATTGCGCCACGCCCAGGACGGCCGTCAGCTCGGACACATTCAGCGCCTCGCGCGACAGCACCCGCAGCAGGCGCAGCCGGGTGACGTCGCCGAGCAGCCGGAGCAGGGCCGGGGCGTCAGACATATCTACTAATCTATATGCGTTGATGCGACTAGCGCAACAGCCAGGCCGCCGCGACGTCCATCGCCCGGTCGAGGCTGGCGCCGCCGGGATCCTGCCGTTTCGGCGCGGCGAGCGAGTGATCGCCGCCCTCGATGATCTCGAGCGTCGCGCCCAGGAGAACGCCCACCAGCGCGCGCATCTCGTCCGGCGACCCGAACGGATCCCGCGTGCCGTGCAAGAAGAGCATCGGCGCGGCGATCGCCGGCAGGTGTTTGTCGCGCCGCTGGGCCGGTTTGCCCGGCGGATGCAACGGATAGCCGAAACAAACGAGGCCGGCGGGCGCGGGATCCAGGACATTCTTCGCGGCCGCCTGCGACGCGATCCGCCCGCCCATCGACTTGCCGCCGGCGAACATCGGTCCGGCGTCGCGCACCGATGCCCAGACATCGCGAAACGCGTCCTCGAGCATGGCGCCGGGATCCGGCACGTGCTTGCCGGCGTCAATGTATGGGAAATTGAAAGTCACGACGCGGATGCCGCGAGCGGCGAGACCCTCAGCCACGCGCTTCATCCAGGGATGGTCGTGGCCGGCGCCCGCGCCATGGCCCAGCACGAGAACCGGCCCTGCTACCCCAACCCTGCGAGCCATCGTCCTGCCGCGTTTCTGAATTCGTCGGTCCACTCGTGGCCGCCGTCGAAGCGGTAGACCTCATGCGCGACGCCCCGAGCGGCGAGGAATGCGGCGTCCTCCGCCACGCGTTCCGGCGTGAAGAACGTTTCCTTCGTGCCGACGCCGATGAGCACAGGAGGCCATGGTTGCGGATGCCCGCCCGGCACGACCTTCAGTTCGGGCGGAATGTCGCCGGCAAGCGCGATGACGCCTCGCGCCGGATGCCTGCCGAGCACCGCCGCACGATACGCCATCGACGCGCCCTGTGAAAACCCCATGAAGACAATCGCGGGCGGATGCGGCGAGCCGGCCGGCAGCCTGTCGATCTCCTCGCGCACGACTCGATCGACGTACGCGACGTTGTCTTCGATCGTCTCGTCGCGGTCCTGCTTCGTCATCCAGCTGGCGACGACCTTCTGGCCGCTCGAATAGAAACGATGGAGGGCCTGGACCGAGACCACACGCCACGCGGCGGAGACGCCAGGAATGCTCCGCGCGGCCTCGATCGCATCGTCGGCGTTTTGCTTGTAGCCGTGAAACACCACCAGCACGCGGCCTGAAAACGAATCGGCCGCGTCCTCGGTAAGGACGCGGCCGTGTGTGTGAGTGGAGACGCTACGTTCGACGGGCACTTCGCGTCTATTTGACCGGCGCCGGCACCGTCAGCGCCACGTCGTACTTCTTCAGCGCCGCGCTGAGCGGCATCGCCTTCGTCACGAGGAACGCGTTCGCTTCGGCGAGCGCCTTCGGCAGCGAAGCGCGCGCGTCCGTGGCGCGGCGGATGAGCGTGTCGCTCGGCCAGTCGTGGAACGTCAGGATCTGCGACTTCACCAGGCCGACGGTCGCCGCGAGGTCCGCGGGATTCGGCGGAGGTCCGCCACCGCGTCCACCGCCGCCACCGCCTCCGCCCGCGCCCGCGCCCGCGCCCAGTTGCGCCGGCGGCACGCCGAACTTCACGCGGATGCCGTCGAACTCCTTGTTGGCCGCGTCGAACTGCGCCTTCACCGGCGCCGGCACGTTCGCCATGCCCTGGATCTTGCCCGCGATGTCGAGCATCTGCGTGTAGAGCGGTCCGAGCGCGTTGGTCATATCGCCGCCGCGGCGCTGCAGGTCGTGCATCTCCATCGCCATGTCGTAGTACCGCTTCTGCTGCTCGGCGGTCATCTGCATCGCGGGATCCGTCACGACTTTCATCGGCTTGGTTTCCACGGTCTTGCCGTCAACCACGAGCGCCACGTTGTACGTGCCCGGCAGCACGAGCGGACCACCGGCCGCGCCACCAAACCCGCCGCCACCGCCGCACGCATTCTGCGGATCGACGCCCGACACCGGCATCGGCGTCGGCACACCGGTCATGCCGCCGCCGGGCCCGCCGGCAGGCGCCCCGCCGCGACCGCCCTGCCCGCCGCGACCGGCGCCGCCACCCGGCGCCGGCGCCGCACCGACCGAGCCGATGGGCTGCACGCGCATGTCCCAGCACACGGTCTGGAAGCCGGGCTGATTGCGATTGGCCGCGTTCAGCTCGCGGATCTCCTTGCCGGCCGCGTCCGTGATCTTCAGCTTCACGTCACCCACGGCACGCTTCAAGTGGAATTGGATCACGGCCTGATCGGGTGGGTTCTCGCCCGCGAAGAACTGGTGGCCCCAGAACTCATCGTTCCGGTCGTCTTTCGTCCGCCACTGCATGCCGTTCGGCACCGAGAACAACTTGGCGTCCGCCGCCTGCGCCGCCGTGTATTCCTGGATCGGCTCGAGGTGGTCGAGGATCCAGGCGGACCTGCCGTGCGTGCCGACGATGAGCGAGTTTTCGCGCGGGTGAATCACCATCTCGTCCACGCGGACCGTCGGCAGATTCGCCTTCAGCCTCCGCCAGCTCTTCCCGCGATCGAGCGTCAGGAAAATGCCGGTCTCCGTGCCGATGTACAGCACGTCCTGATTCTTCGGGTCCTCGATCAGCGTCTTCACGACTTCCGTCTTCAAGTTGCCGCTGAGCGATCGGAACGTCGCGCCGTAGTCGGTGCTCACCCAGATGAAGGTGCCGTAGTTGTTCAGGCGATGCGCATCCACCGTGATGTACACCGTGGCGGCGTCGTACCGGGACGGCACGACTTCCGACACCCAGGCGCCCTCGGGGAATCCCGGCATGCTCTTCGTGACGTTCGTCCAGGTCTTGCCCTCGTCCTTCGACGCGCTGGCCGTGCCGTCGTCCGTGCCGGTGTAGTACACGCCGGCCTGTCTCGGCGACTCGGCGAACGAGACGATGGTGCCCCAGCTCTGGATCCCGTCGTTCGCCGCGATCCGGACCTGACTCCCGACGACGCCCATCGTCACGATCTCAGTGCGATTCCTGTTCGCGGTGAGATCGGGGCTGATCGCGATCCAGGAATCGCCACGATCGGTGGACTTGAACACCTTGTTGGCGCCCGCGTAGAGCACGCCCGAGCTGTGCGGCGAGAGCGTCAGCGGCGAGTCCCAGTTGAAGCGCAGGTTCTGGGCGTCCGCGGCCGGGAGGACGTTGGCCGGCGTCGGCCGGATGCTCTTCGATTCGCCGGTGATCTTGTTCTTGCGCTGCATGTTGCCGTCCTGCGATTCGCTGTAGATGATTCGCGAATCGCGCAGGTCAGGCAACCCGACGAAGCCGTCGCCGCCCTGCACCTGGAACCAGTCGTGGTTCACGATGCCGCGCACGAAGCGCACCTGGCTCGGTCCGCACCACGTGTAGTTGTCCTGCAGGCCGCCGCAGATGTTGTACGGTGTCTCCATGTCGTAACTGACGTGGTAGAAGAGCGCGAGCGGCACGTTGGCCAGCTGCACCCACGTGCGGCTCATGTCGTACGACTGGGCCACGCCGCCGTCGCCGCCGATCTTCAGGTGATTCGAGTTGTTCGGGTCGATCCAGATGGTATGGAAGTCGGAATGGATCGACTGCGCGGCGTTCGTCACCATCGATTTGCCGCCGTCGTTCGTCATGTGCAGGTTGACGCCACCCATGTAGACGCGATCAGGGTTGCTCGGGTCGATCGTCACTTTGCTGAAGTACATCGGCCGCGGGTTGGCCGCGTTCACGCGCCGCCACGTCGCGCCGCCATCGTCCGATCGGTAGAGGCCGCTGAGGTTCCCGCCCTGGGGCGCGCCGCCCGCCGGCGCGGCCGCTCCGGCGCCACCCGCGCGACCCGCCGCCGGATCCGCG
>JANOGJ010000535.1:0-1558 GCA_031405995.1 Acidobacteriota bacterium | reverse complement strand
CACGCTCGAACAGCTTGCCGATGACCTGTTCTTTCTGCTTAAAGAACTGAAAATAACGTCCGCCACGTACAGATGATCCCAGCCGGTGCGATCGCTGAGGAACGCGAACCACTTGCCCGTGGGCGACGCCTGCGAACCCGCGCCCGCCCCGCCCGGGATGCTCCAGAACGTGGACTTCACGTCCTCGTGCACGAGCTTCGGCTCGCCGCCGGTGACGTCCGCGACGTAGATGCCGCGGCGCTTGAAGTCCCCTCCGCCCTGGCGATCGAAGACGACGTGCGTGTCGTCGAGCCAGCGGGTGCCGCCCCGGCCACCTCCGACGCTTCCTGTCGCAAGCTGCAGCGGCGTCCCGCCAGCAGTAGACACGACGTACGTGTCCGCGGGCGGACCTGCCACGTTCTCGTTCGTGATGTAGACGATCTTCGCGCCGGAGTATTCCGGCGACTGCTCGTGGCGGACCGTCTGTCCGCGCCCGCCGCCGCTCGTGAAGGTGAGGCGGCGTCCGTCAGGCGTCCAGTTCACGGCCGTGACCGATCCACTGAACGTCGCCACGATCCGATCCGTGCCTTCAACGAGCGACCGCACACGGACCTCTCCGGTGCCGGCGACATACGCGACGGACCGGCCGTCGGGCGACGCGACGACTCCGCGGCCCGGCGACTCCGACCACACCGGGCGCGGCGTCTGTCCGGCGTCCGCTGCGACCTGCATCAGCGTCCCGCCGCGCGTGAAATAGATCGCGCTGCTGTCGGCGCTCCAGAAAAGACCCTGCACCGCCGCGCCATCGGTCGTAATCGCGACGGGCTTCGTGGATCCGTCGGCCGGGACGACGAAGAGGTTGGACACGCCGGCGCGCTCCCACATGAACGCGACCTTGCGACTGTCGCGCGACCAGACGGGGTTCGTCGGTGTCTTGATGTCGATGAGGGCGTCGATGGTGAGGGCTCCAGCGGATGGACGGACTTGGTCCGAGGGTTCGAGGGTCCGAGGGTCCGAGGGTCCGAAGGCGCCAACTGTCGCAACGGCTGCGGCCACCATGACCAGGGCGATCGTTCGGAAACGGGCGGGAATGCGCATGTCAGAGTTAAACACGAAGGGCACGAAGGAAACGAAGGAGATCTCTCAGGGAAAGACAGCGCACGCTGTGACGCTGCAAGGCCACGAAGGCGGTCACGCTGCAAGGCCGCGAAGGTACTATGATGTTCACCTACACCATGTTGCGACTGGTTTTGGCCGTCGTCCTGACGCTCGCGGCGCCGACCCAGACGTTTACGCCCGGCACGGGCGTCATCAGCGGCGTCGTCATCGACGACTCGAGCGGCTCGCCCATCGCCGACGCCGTCGCCTTTCTTTCCTTCGGCGCCCGCGCCGCCGGCGTGCAGCCGCGGCAATTCACCGATGCCAAGGGACGATTCGCGTTCGTCGGCCTGCCGCCGAGCGTGAGCTACACGGTGAGCGCGAGCAAGGCCGGGTACTTGACGGGCGGCTACTCGAGCGAACTGACGCCGGGCGCTTTCTCCGGCGTGATCGTGCTCGAGGACGGCGAGTGGGTCTCGAG
>JANOGJ010000526.1:0-1728 GCA_031405995.1 Acidobacteriota bacterium | reverse complement strand
GGCGGATCGAACTTGTCGATGGCGGTGATGAGCTTCGCGCGGTCGTCCGTGAAGTCCTGCGTCTTGCCGGCCTCCTGCGGAAAGATCACCGCGGCGATGTCGGACGGCCTGAGCTGGTCGATCACGTAGCGCCCGACCGCGCGGGACTGCATGATGATGTCGAGGTCGTCGAACGGGATGTTCCAGTCGTCCATCACGACGGCGACGATGCGCCCCTCGCCCGCCTGATCGGCCAGGTCGTTCATGGAGACGTCGCGCGGGACGTAGCGCATCCACGCGCTCGGCACGGGGTCGTTCACGACGGCGTCGATCTCGGAGACGGCGACGAGCCGCTGCAGCTTGCCGTCCTCGTAGACGGTGAAGTCCTCGGCCTTCAGGCCGCGCACCGGCCGGCGGTCCTTGTCGAGAACGGACACGTCCAGACGAATGACGTCGACATCCGTGCGAAAGACAGGCGTCTGTTGCTGTTGGGGCTGCTGCGTCTGCTGGGCGCGGAGGCTCAGACCGGCACACGCCAGAAGACACACCGCGAACGGGATCAGGCGTCGCATCATGGCCTCGGGCAGGGCTGGTGGACCCAGTCTACGCCAGGAGACCAGGGTTCACGGTTCAGTGGTTCACGGTTCGGGCACCCGCGAGTTCTGCCACCGTGCGTACGCGCGGCGTACGTAGGCGAGGCGATCGGCGGGGGCGGGATACCGGCGGCGGAACCAGTAGGCGAGCGCCAGCACCTCCTCACGCTCGGCCTCGGTGACCGGCGCATCGAGGTAGGCGGCGATCTCGCCGGCGCTCACCGTCCGGTTCGCCTCACGCTCGAGACGCGCGCGAAGCGCCGCCGACGGCCCGACGATGGGCGTCCCTCGCATGCCGCGATTATCGGTACCAGGGGTTCGTCTGCGCACGCCGCCACCGCTCGTACTGCTCGAAGGAGTCGAAGCTTTTCGTGAAGGGGCGGAAGCGATACGGTGTCAGCTCGCGAAAGTCCAGAAAAAGACGCTCCGCTGCGTACAAGCGCGCGGCGAAGGACGTCGGCGTCCGCGGGCGGCGGCGAATGCGACGAGGAGCCTGGCCGGCCATACCCGGATTATAGCGGTGTCCACATAATCTTGACCGGGTACTGGCGCACCTGCTCGTCGCTCGTCACCAGAACAAGGTCGTGCTCGATGGCCTGGCAGACCAACATGCGATCGAATGGGTCCCGATGGAACGCCGGCGCGACGCCATGGCGCTCGCGCATGACTGGAACGAAGGAACGGCGCGGTGTCGAGGAGCAGCTTCACCGGCCGTCGAACGGCGCCAGCACGTCGTCGGGCAGCGGCGCATCGAAGTCGGACGGCACGGTGAAGTCGCCCTTGGCGAGCCCGGCTGGCCGGGGCCGCGCCCGCCGACCAGCGCCGGCGGGACGGACCTCAGCCACCACGCGATGGCGGCGGGAAATCGCCATGGCCTGGCCGCGCTCGACTTGATCGAGCAAGGCCGACAGCGTGGCCTTGGCGGTCGCCAATGTGACTATCTTCATGACCATTAATATGGTCACGGCATGGGGTTTCGTCAAGGAGTCGCATGAACACACAACGGGCGCGCCCGTCGTCCGGCGCGCCCGCATGGTCTTGCGATTGCCGATTGTCGATCGTCGATCGTCGATCGTCGATTCCGATTGACGATCGCCGTTTATCGATTGTCGATTCTTATTCCCCGTCGTCCTTGAACATGTAATCCGCGTCCGTG
>JANOGJ010000080.1:0-5389 GCA_031405995.1 Acidobacteriota bacterium | reverse complement strand
TGGAGAAGATCGTGAAGCAGCTCGAGGAAGGCGACCTCCCGCTCGACAAGTCGCGGGCGCGCTTAGTGGGCGGGGGGGGGGACTGGCGGGGGGGCCACGAGCCGCGCGGCGCCGCCCCGCGCCGGGTCGGGCAGCTCACCGAACGCGGCGAGCTCAAGGACGCCTCGGACCTCATCGACGCCGGCAACGACCGCTGATCGGCCGTGCGGACTGCGCCCTCCGGCCTCGCGACCTATCTCGACGAACTCCGGCAATCGGTCGACCGCGCGCTCGACCGCGCGCTCGCCGCGGTTGACGCGCCGCCGCTCGTCCTCGAAGTCATGCGCTACGGGCTCATGGGCGGCGGCAAGCGCCTGCGCCCGAGCCTGACGCTGGCCGCGGCCGAAGGCGCCGGCGCGAGCGCCGGTGGTTCCGCCGCCGACACGCGCGTGCTCGCGATGCCGTTCGCCGTCGCCGTCGAAATGGTGCATTCCTACTCCCTGATTCACGACGACTTGCCCGCGATGGATGACGATGCCCTGCGGCGAGGGCGTCCGACGGTGCACGTGGTGTACGGCGACGGGTTGGCGATTCTTGCGGGCGACGGCCTCTTAACCGAGGCGTTCGGGCAAATAGCGGGTACGGCAGGTACGCCGGGTACGCCAGGTACGCCGGGTACGGACGCCGCGCGCAGACTGGCCGCCGTGCGCGTGCTCGCTGCCGCCGCGGGCGCCGCCGGCATGGTGGGCGGCCAGGCGATCGACCTCGCGGCCGCGGGCAAGGCGCCGGGCCTCGCCACGCCCATCTCCGGTCCGGCCGCGCTGGAGGACATGCATCGCCGAAAGACCGGCGCGCTCATCCGGGCCGCGACGGTGCTCGGCGGCATCAGCGTGGGAGCGAGCGAGTCCGCCCTCGCCGCGCTCGACGACTACGCGCGCGAGCTCGGACTCGCGTTCCAGATCATCGACGACGTGCTGGACGTCGCGGGATCGCGGGAGGTGCTCGGCAAGACCGCCGGCAAGGACGCGGCGGCCGGCAAGGCCACCTACCCGGCGTTCTACGGGCTCGAGGAATCGCGCCGGCTGGCGGCGCTCTCGGTCGACCGCGCGAAGGCGGCGCTCGATCGAGCCGGGCTTGGCGGCCGGCTCACCGAGATCGCCGAGTGGAGCCTTCAGCGGGACGCGTGATCTGGTGCCGCGCGTTCGCCTCGATCAGCTCCTCGTCACCCGCGGTCTGGCCGCCTCGCGTGAGCGGGCGCGCGCGCTGGTCCTCGCCGGTGAGGTGTCGGTCGGCGGCGCGCGCGTGAGCAAAGCCGGCACGCTCGTCGACCCGGCGGCGGACGTCGCGGTGCGCCAGCCCGATCATCCCTGGGTCGGGCGCGGCGGCCTCAAGCTCGCGCACGCGCTCGCGGCGTTCGGCCTCGACGTGACCGGCCACGCGGTCCTCGACATCGGCGCGTCGACGGGCGGCTTCACCGACGTCGTACTCCAGGGCGGCGCCGCGCGCGTCGTCGCGCTCGATGTCGGGCAGGGGCAGCTCGATTGGCGGCTGAGAACGGATCCGCGCGTCGTCGTGCTCGAACGCGTCAACGCGCGCTACCTGCGCCCGGACGATCTGCCTCCGGAGCTTCGCGCGTTCGACCTTGTGACCATCGATGTGTCGTTCATCTCGCTCGCCCATATCCTGCCAGTCGTGCCGCCGCTCCTCGCGCCGGGCGGCCGCGTGGTGGCGCTCGTCAAGCCGCAGTTCGAGGCCGGGCGGGATGAAGTTGGGAAAGGCGGCATCGTGCGCGATCCGGCCGTGCACGATCGCGTCATCGCGGCCGTGCGCGCCGAGGCCGTTCGGGTAGGATTGACGCCGATGGCGGTCGAGCCTTCTCCCGTGACGGGGGCCGAAGGTAATCGCGAATTCCTGCTGCTGCTCAGCCGGCCCCCTCTGCAACCATGACGCTTCGACGAGTGGGCCTCATCGCGCGAACCACGCTGCCGGACGCGCTCGCCGCGATGACGGAGGCGGCGACCTGGCTCGACAGCCGCGGCTGCACGCCCGTGCTCGAGCGCGACAGCGCGGCCGCCGCCGGGCTCGCCGGGCGCTGGGCGACGGTCGCGCGCGAGGCGATTGGACACGACGTCGATCTCGTCATCGCGTTTGGCGGTGACGGGACGCTACTCAACGCCGCCAGCGCCATCGCGCACTCGCCCGACGACACGCCGATCCTCGGCGTGAACCTCGGCCATCTCGGATTCCTCGCCGAAGTCGGCCGCCCGGAGATCGTCTTCGCGCTCGAGGCGCTGGTCTCGGGCCGCTCCACCACCGAGACGCGCCTGATGCTCCTCGGGCGCGTGATGCGGGACGGCCGCCCCGCCGCGGAGCGCCTCGCGCTGAACGACATCGTCATCACCCGGGGCGCGTTGTCGCGGATGATCGAGTTGGACGTCGCCGTGGACGGACAACTGGTGTGCCACGTCAAGGCCGACGGACTCATCGTCGCGACCGCGACCGGATCGACGGCCTACAACCTCTCGGCCGGAGGGCCCATCGTCCATCCGAGTGTCGATGCGCTGGTGCTGACGCCGATCGCGCCGCACGCCCTGACCAACCGTCCGCTCGTGCTGCCCGCCGGGATCTCGATCGTGCTGAGCCCCGTCATCGAACCGCAATCCGATGTCGTGCTCACGTTCGACGGCCAGTACGGCGTGTCGCTCGAAGCCGGCGACGTCGTGGAGGTCACGCGCGCGCCGCGCGTCCTGCGCCTCGTGCACATCTCGTCGCGCACCCACTTCGACATGCTGCGGCAAAAACTGAAGTGGGGCGACTAGGACTTTTTCCTGAAGAACCGCACCTGCCAGGCCGCGACGTTGCGGTTGTGCTCGGCGAGCGTCCGGGCGAAGACGTGTGACCCGTCGTTGCGGCTGACAAAGTAAAGATACGGCACGTCGGCCGGACGCACCGCCGCCTCGAGCGCGGCCCGGCCGGGCGACGCGATCGGTCCGGGCGGCAGTCCGGGAAACCGGTACGTGTTGTAGGGCGAGTTCATCTGCAAATCCACGCGCCGCAGGTTGCCGTTCCAGCGACCGGCCAGCATCAACGCATAGATGACGGTGGGATCGCACTGCAACGCCATCCGAATCTTGAGGCGATTGTGGTACACGGCCGAGACGATCGGCCGCTCCTCCGCCTTGGCGGTTTCCTTCTCGATGAGCGACGCGAGCGTGACGACAGCGTGGACGGACATGCCCCGCCGGGCGGCCTCCGCCCGAAGGCCGGCGTCGAACGCGCGATCGAAGCTCGCGAGCATGCCCCGCACGACGTCGGTGGCGCTCGCGTGGCGCGCGAGCGGATACGTATCGGGAAACAGATAGCCCTCGAGCGTGCGGGCGTTGGGGGCGTACGGCGCGAGCAGCGTTTTGTCTTCGGTCGCGATCAGGAAGTCCGCGACGACGCCCAACCCGCCCCGCTCGAACACGCCGCCCATTTCGGCCATCGTCAGGCCCTCGGGAAACGTGACCGGCCGCGTGTACACGTCGCCGGCCGAGAGGCGCGAGACGATGGCTGACGTCGCGGCGGCGTCTGTAAAGCGGTACTCGCCGGCCTGCAGGCGGCGATCGGCGCCTGCCAGACGCGTCGCCAGGCGGAACGTCAGCGCATCGGGGACGACGCCGGCCTCGGCCAACCGCGATCCGATGCGCGCGACGCTCGTGCCCGCCGGCAGTTCCACGAAGACGTCGGCGCCCGCGAACCCCCGGTAGGGCACGGCGATCCGGCGGTACATCCACCACGCTCCGCCGCCGGCCAGCACGATGACGACGAGGAGCAGGACCAGCGCGCGCTTCATCTATTTCTTTTCGGCCGACTCGGTGCGCGGCCCGCGCTCGTCGAGGTAGTCCTGAAGGATGATCGCGGCCGACGCCGCGTCCAGTTGCGCCTTGCGGCGCCGCCAGTCGGGCTCGCGCTCGGCCAGCCGCGCGTCCGCCTCATGACTCGACAGGCGCTCGTCCTGCAGATGCACGTCGAGACCGGTGAGCGCGGCGAGCGCCTGCGCGAAGTCCCGCGCCGGTTGCGTTTGATCGGTGTCGCTGCCGTTCAGCCGCCGCGGCAAGCCGACGACGACGGACTGAATCGGGCCGACGTCCGCATCGTCGCGGCAGGCGCCGACGACGCCGGCGACGCCGGCCGCCGATTGAGCGGGCGTCATCCCTGCCGCGAGGCTCCGCCACGGCCGCGCGAGGAGCGCCGTGTCGTCCGAGAGCGCGAGTCCGATGCGCCGCTGTCCGAAATCCACGCCCAGGAGACGCATGCGGGTAGCGTACCACCCCGATTCTGCCCCGGACAGGCCGCCGTCCTTGCGCGCCGAGCCCGTGCGCGGCACACTCTTACAGAAATGGGTCGCGCCCACGCGGTCACTGCCCTCGCGGTTGCTCTCACTCTGGCCGGATGCAGTCGCGCGCCGGACGCGCCGGCGCGTCCGAAAATGGTCATCCTCGGGTTCGATGGTCTCGATCCGGATCTCGTGAAGGAGTACATGGACGCGGGCCGGATGCCGGCCTTCAAGCGCGTGATGAGCGGCGGCGGCATGTTCCCGCTCGAGACGACCGTCTCGCCAGAATCCCCCACGGCCTGGTCGTCGTTCGCGACCGGCGTGAACCCGGGCAAGCACAACATCTACGATTTTCTCGTGCGCGACCTCGGCACGTACGCCATTGACCTCAGCATGGTGCGGCGCGAGCCGGCGAAGTTCTGGTTCGATTGGATTCCGGTGCGGCGCCCGAAGCTGATCTCCACGCGGGGCGGCACGTCGTTCTGGGTGACGGCCGGCGAGGCGGGCGTGCGGAGCAGCATTCTCACCGTGCCGGTCACGTTCCCGCCCGAGGACGTGCCGAACGGCGAGTTGCTCGCGGGCCTGCCGCTGCCCGACATGCGGGGCACGATCGGCTTCTTCTCCTACTTCGCGACAGATCTCAGCCGGCTGGAAGAAGGCAACTCTGAAATGGGCGGCATCCTCAAGCGTCTCGCCTTCCAGGGCAACACGGCGCAGACCGTGCTTGCCGGTCCGCCCAACCCGTTCGTCAAGGCCAAGATCGAAGCCATTGAGGACAAGGGACCCGTGACGGACGCCAACAGGACGCTCTACGCCGAGCTGCTGGCCGCCGAACATCTCACGGTGCCGCTGGCGGTGACCTGGACGCCCGGCAGCCACACGGCGGCGATTCATCTCAACGGCGAGCGCTTCACCCTGAAGACGAGCGAGTGGAGCAAGTGGATCAATGTCGACTTTCGCTTGAACGTGTTCGTGAAGCTGCACGGCATGGTGCAGCTCTACCTCATAGCGGCCGACACGGAACTCCGCCTGTACGTTTCGCCGGTCAACTTCCACCCCGACGCGCCGCCGGTGCCGATCTCAGCGCCGCCG
>JANOGJ010000445.1:0-7172 GCA_031405995.1 Acidobacteriota bacterium | reverse complement strand
CCTCGAACGACGCGCTCTCGAATCACTACGCGACGAGCGTCCACCGCGACGGCATCCTGTACGGCTTCCACGGACGGCAGGAGACGGGCCCGAGCCTGCGCGCCGTCGAATTGCGGACGGGCAAGGTCCGATGGAACGTCGATCAGTTCCGCGCGGGCAGCATCACGCTCGCGGGTGATCGTCTCGTGATTGTCAGGGAGTCTGGTGAGCTAGTTCTGGCGGCTGCCAGCCCCGACGCGTTCAAGACGCTCGCGCGGGCACAAGTGCTGCCGGCGACGGTGCGGGCGTTTCCGGCGCTGTCGGACGGATTCCTGTATCTTCGCAACGACGCCATGCTCGTCTGCCTGGACCTTCGGCGATGAGAGCCCTCGCCGTCGTTGCGTGCGTTGCTCTGTTCGTGGCGCCTCAGCAGACCGTACCGCAGCAACCCGTCTTCCGCTCCGGCGTCGAACTCGTCGCGCTCGACGTCACGGTCGTCGACAAGGACGGCAAGCCCATCACGGGCCTCAGGCCGGCGATTTCGTCGTCACCGTGAATGGCAAGCCTGGATTGGTGCGCGAGCTGGACTACCTCACGTTCGGCGCGGCGCCAGGCGTCGAGGTCGCGGTGCCTCCGCGCCAATCATCGAACCAGACGCCCACGGCGGCACAGACCAGCCGTGGCCGGGGATCTCGTCGGTGTCGCGACGACGAGTGGATTGGGACCGGTTGTGAATCCTACCCGGGACCGCGCCTTGGTCGCTTGACGACCGCGCAAGGCGTATGGTTATATGCTTTTATGCGCACCACGGTAGAACTGCCGCCCGCCCTCCTGCGGTCCGCCAAGGCCCGGTCGGCCGAGCGCGGCGAGTCGCTGAAGGCGTTGCTCACGAGGGCCGTGGCCGTTGAACTCGGCGGGCAGACGCCCGCCTCCGGTCGGCGCGTGCGCGTGGCGCTCCCGCTCTTCGGTCGCAACCGCGGCCCGCGCGCCAATCCGTCGAACGCGGACCTCGAGCGCGCGCTCGCGGACGCCGATGCCCGTCACAGCGCGCCGCGACAACTCAAGGGGCCTCGTTCCCAGCCACCCCGATGAAACTGCTGGACGTCAACGTCTGGCTCGCCGCGTCTTGGGCCCGGCACGCGCAGCATGATGTGGCTCGGCACTGGCTCGACGCGGAGGACGACGAGTTGGCGTTTTGCCGGATCACAGAGATGGCGCTGCTGCGACTGGTCACACTCCCGACGGTGACCGGCCCTGACGCGCGGACCCGTCGCGAGGCGTGGGATCTGGTCGACGCGCTCCAAGCCGATCCCCGAGTGCGGTTCTTGCCCGAACCGCCGGGGCTCGCGCCGCTGTGGATTGCTTTCTCGAAGCGCGACGATCGCAGCCACCTGCTGTGGACCGACGACTACCTGGCCGCGTTCGCGCAGGCGGCGAACGCCGAGTTGGCCACGCTCGACCGCGGCATACGCGCCCGGTATCCGTCCGTGCGAGTCGTAAATCTGTCGTAGTTGTGTTCAGAACTTCGGAACCTACTTCGATCCCTCGGTCACAGCTTGTCGCGCCGGTTCGATGTCCACGTGAATATGCCGCCACTTCTGCTGGCGGAAGCGCACCACGCTCAGGGTGCAGCGCGTCATGTGGCCCAGCACGATCGCCATCCAGATCGTCCCCGGCGTGAGCCCGCGCACCGCCTCCATCGTCGCGCAGAAGCCGAGCGGGATCACAATCTGCGAAACGATCGAGATGTAGAGCGGGCTCCGCGTGTCGCCGGTGCCCTGGAGCGCGCCGGTGAAGCTCAGGGCGACCGTCACGAAGAGGCCCGACACCGCGAGGTAGCGCAGCAGCTGCGTGCCGACGCTGACGACGATGGGGTCGTCCATGCCGAAGATTGCGAGCAGAAGGCCGGGCACGAAGAGGAACAGCGCGCCGACGAACGCCGCCACGCCGAGCCCGATGCGCGACGCGACCCACACGCCCTCGATGGCGCGCGCCGGGTTCCCCGCGCCGAGGTTCTGCCCGACGATCGTGGCTGACGCGCCCATCAGCCCGACGGACGTCCACGTAATGAACGAAAAGAGCTCCGTGTAGCCGACCGCGTAGGCGGCCTGCACGGCGGCGCTGTGCTCGAGCGACCCCATGTAGCGCAGCAGGAGCACGCCGGCCACGTTCATCGCGATGCCCTGCACGCCGGTCGGCAGCCCGAATCTGAACAGCGACCGGATGATCGCCCAGTCCGGCGCCTTGCTCATGCCCGGCTCGAAGTGAATCACCGACTCGGGCCGTGACATCCGCCAGAGCCCGTAGACCGACACGAGCGTGCTGCTCGCGACGGTGCCGTAGGCCGCGCCGATCGTGCCGAGCGCCGGAATCAGCAGCAGGTTGAAGATGACCGTGAGCGCCGTCATCAGGATGCCCAGCCGCAGCGGCGTCCGCGGGTCGCCGGCGGCACGGAACGCGCCGCTCAGCATGAAAAACAACATCATGCCGATGATGCCGACGAGCATCGTGCGGAGGAACGGCAGGGCCTCGGCCTGGACCTCTGGAGCCGCCTTGACGAGATTGAGCAGGCCGGGCGCGGCCACCCAGCCGATGGCCCCCATGATCAGCGACATGCCGGCCGCGGTCAGGAACGACTGATAGACGACGCGATTGACCTTGTCGGGCGCGTTGGCGCCGGCAAAGCGTGCGACCAGCACGCCCATGCCGCTGAAGACCGACGTCGCGAAGACGATGACGATGATGATGATCTGCCAGCTGACGCCGATGGCGGCGTTGGCCGTGTAGCCGACGAAGTGGCCGACCATCGCGTGGTCAATGACGCCCTGCAGCCCGGCGATGACGTTCTGCAGCATCGTCGGCCACGCCAGCTTCCAGACCGCCGGGCCGATCGGGCCTTCGACGAGAGAGCGATCGAATGTCTTGGGTTTGAGAGGCGTGGCCACGAGAGTGCCGAGTGTACTACTACGCCGGGTCTAAAGACCCGGCCCCCATGGAGTACACTCCGGAGGCCAGCGTCGGGAGAGCGCGTCATGATGAGATCGGCCGTTCTCGTCGCCTGCATTGCCGTCGCGGCGCAGATCCAAACACCCCAGCGCCCGCCCGTCTTTCGAGCGGGCGCGGTGCTCGTCACCGTGGATGCGTATCCGCGGCGTGACGGTCGGCTGGTGGAAGGGCTGACGCCCGCGGACTTTCAGATCCTCGAGGACAGCAAGCCGCAGACGGTCGAAGCCGCCGAGTTCGTGCGCGTCGAGCCGGGCCTGTCCGAATCCGAGCGCCGCGATCCGAATACCAGCGCGGAAGCGTGGGAACTGGCCGCCGATCCGCACAACCGCGTCTTCGTCGTCTACCTCGACGCGCTGCACGTGACAGTCGACGGCTCGCACAACATTCGCCGTCCACTCGTCGACACGTTGAATCGCATCATCGCGCCGAACGACTTGTTCGGCGTGATGACGCCGAGCCTCCAGCCGCGGCATCTCAGCCTCGGCCGGCGGCTCCAGAGCATCGAGGAACAACTCACGCGCTACTGGCCGTGGGGCGAGCGCAACCGCATCACGCGCGACCCGAACGACCCCATGGAGGACACGCTCTGGGGGTGTTTCTCGATGAAGCCGACCGCGACCGGATCCGAGCCGTGGGAAGTGGTCGACGAGGGCGCGATCCGCACGCTGGATCAGGTGCTCATCGACCGCAGGCGCGAAGACAAGACGCTGACAAGCCTCGAGGATCTCGTCGCGCACCTCGCCATGAGGCGCGAAGCTCGGACCGTGCTGATGTTGATCACCGATGGCTGGCTCCTCTACAGCCCGGACAGGCAGCTGGCCGAAGAGGTGCGCCACGTGCCGTCGGCCGCGCCCGGCGTGACCATCGATCAGGGCGGGCGCCTGGGTTTGGGCAAGGCCGCCACTGGAACCGTCGATCGATCGGGGTGCAACAACGAGTTGATTCGCCTGACGAGCCTCGACAGCGCGCGCCGACTTCGCGACCTGCTGACGCAGGCCAATCGCGCGAACGTGAGCGTGTATCCCGTCACGCCATCCGGGCTGGCGGTGTTTGACACTCCGATCAGTGAGCGCGTCAGGCCGGCCGACCGGAACATCAGCCTTCTTTCGCGGGACCTGAATCGCGTCCGCAACCGCGTTGAAGGCCTCCGCACGCTCGCCGAGAACACCGACGGTCTCGCGATTGTGAACACCAACGACCTCGCCGCCGGCATGAGGCGCATCGTGGATGACGTCTCGGCGTACTACCTGCTGACGTACTACTCGACGAATACCAAGCACGACGGCCGGTACCGGCGCATCGACGTGAAGATGAAACCGCCTGGCCTCCAAATCAAAGCGCGCCGGGGCTACACGGCGCCGTCCGAAGAGGCCGTCGCGAGGGGCAAGGCCGGAACGTCCGTGACGCCGAGCGTGTCGGCGGCGCCTTCGGGCCCCTCCGCGGTGGATACCGCGTTCGGCGTCCTCGGGCGTTTGCGGCCATCGGCCGAGTCGTTCACGCATGGCGTCGCCATGGCGGATGAGCTTGTGGTGGCGGTGGAAATCGCCAGTGCGCAGGTCGCTGGCCGATTCCCGCAAGGCGCTGACGTGCGCGTCGTCGCGACGACCGCCGCGGGTGCGGCGGTGGGGGAAGGGCAGGGACGTATCGAGCCCGCCACGCGCGGGACGCTGGTTCGTATTCCTTTGCCAGGGGGCGGCGCCGGGCCCTGGCGTGTAACGACGACAATCGGAACGGGACCGGATCGCCTCGAGGATCGCGCGGAGATTCGCGGCGCTGATGGCAAGCACCTCGGCGATGCGCTCGTCTTTCGCGGCACGCCTGCCGCGACGTCACCCCTTAGGGCCGTCGCGGACTTTCAGTTCAGACGGACGGAACGCGTCCACGTTGAGTGGGCCGTGCGCGCGCCGGTCGATCGGCGCGAGGCCAGGCTGCTCGGCCGCAACGGCCAGCCGCTGGCCGTGCCCGTGACACTCACGGAGCCTGACGTGGCGGGTCGCGCGCACATCGCCGCGGATCTCAATCTCGCGCCGCTCAGCGCAGGCGACTACGTGATCGAGCTGGTCGTAGGAAGCGGAGCGGAGACAGAGCGGAAGTACGTGGCGATCAGAATCCTGTAGTGCGGATACCCATCCGCGGGATCGTAGTCGGCTCGCTCCTGACCGCGCTCGCCGCCGGCGCGGTGATCGCGCAATCCACGCAGCAGCAGCCCGTGTTTCGGGCTGGCGCCTTTCTCGTCACGGTCGACGTCTTTCCCTCGCGCGACGGGCGCATCGTCGAGGGCCTGCAGGCCGGCGACTTCCAGGTCCTCGAGGACGGAACGCCGCAGAAGGTGGAAGCGCTCGAGTTCATCCGTATCGAGCCGAACACGCCTGACGCCGAGCGGCGCGACCCCAACACGCAGGAGGAAGGGAACCGGCTGGCGGCCGACCCCCGCAATCGCGTCTTTGTGATCTATCTCGACCAGTACCACGTCAATCTGGAGGGCGGTTACTTCACGAGGCGCCCGCTTGTTGATTTTCTCAACCGTCTGCTCACCGCGACCGATCTCTTCGGCGTGATGACGCCCCAACTGCGGCCGACGGACCTCATCCTCGGGCGGAGCACGATCACTCTTGAGGAGCAACTGACACGACATTGGACGTGGGCGCGGGAGTCCGGTCCAGGCCAGGTCATGAAGCTCGAGCCTGAAGAGGTGGCCCTCGCGTATTGCTTCGGCCCGGAGGCCGCCGAGATGCTGGCGGGCCGGCGCCGCGAAGAGAAGGTGCTGGTCGGCCTCACGGAGTTAATGGGCCGCCTCGGCAGCCTGCGCGAGGCGCGCAAGTCCGTTATCGTCCTGACCCGCGGCTGGCGGCTGCACAGACCAGGCGAGCCGATCGGCTCGCAGCCCGGCGTGCCCCAGGTGGGCGTCGGGCCCGCGGGGACGTTGTCCACGCAGCCGCGCGACGGCTCGCCGGCGCAGGCGAGCTGCCAGCGCGAGATGCAGCGCCTGATGTCCCTGGACAGCGAGCGTCAGCTGCGGGACCTCATCGAGGCCGCGCGCCGGAACAACGTGACGTTCTATCCGCTGAATCCCTCCGGGATGGAAGCGCCCATGAACATGGGACCCACGTCGACGTATCTTGAGGAACGAGGCTCGCGGCAGAATCGCGAGGACTCGATGAAGACGCTCTCGGCCAACACGGACGGCATAACCATCATCACAAACGATCTGAACGCCGGGTTCAGGCGCGTGTCGGATGATCTCTCCGCCTACTACGTGCTCGGCTACTACTCGACGAACACGAAGCTCGACGGCAAGTTCCGACGCATTGAGGTGAAGGTGCGCCCCGCCGGATTGAACGTGCGGGCCAGACGCGGTTATCTGTCGCCGGTCGCGGCGAGCGGGAACGCGGCCGTGCCTGCCCCAGCGGTCCCGGCGGGCCCCACGCCGGTGGACGAAGCGCTCGGCGCTCTTTCACGGTTGCGGCCGTCGGCCGAGTCGTTCACCTACGGCGTCGCCATGGCGGACGAACTTGCGGTGGCGGTGGAAATCGCCAGCGCGCAGCTTGCGAGCCGATTCCCGCAGGGCGCCGACGTGCGCGTCGTCGCGACGACGGCCGCGGGCGCGGCGGTGGGGGAAGGGCAAGGGCGCATCGAGCCAGCGACGCGTGGCGCACTGGTTCGTATTCCTCTGCCGGCGGGCGCCACCGGCCCCTGGCGCGTCACTGCGACGATCGGCCCGGGCCCGGACCGGCTTGAGGATCGCGTCGAGATTCGCGCGAGCGGCGGCCGGCTCCTCGGCGACGCGCTCGTGTTCCGCGGCACGCCGGCCGCGACGTCACCACTGCGCGCCGTCGCCGACTTCCAATTCCGGCGGACCGAGCGGGTGCACCTCGAGTGGGTCGCACGCGCGCCGCTCGATCGGCGGGAAGCCCGATTGCTCGGCCGTAACGGCCAGCCGCTGGCCGTGCCCGTCACGCTCACCGAACGCGATGCCGGCGGCCGCGCGCTCATCGCGGCGGATCTCAATCTCGCGCCGCTCAGCGCGGGCGACTACGTCATCGAACTGGTCGTCGGGAGTGGGGCGGATACGGAACGAAAGTACGTCGCGATCAGGATTCAGTAGGGGCCTGATATGATCCCGCTTTCGCCGGGCGGGCTTAGCATAGTGGTAATGTTCTGGCTTCCCAAGCCAGCTAGACGGGTTC
>JANOGJ010000430.1:0-2592 GCA_031405995.1 Acidobacteriota bacterium | reverse complement strand
CGGAGGTGACCAATGTTTTATTAGCTGCATTTGATCAGCTCCGCGAAATGATCAACCATTCCGAAGTGGACGTGCCGGCGGGCACCGTGCTCTTGTCCACGATCACCTTGTAGCCGTTCATCGCGCGCGCCACGTCGCGGGCGGCCGCGAGCACGTGCTGGAGATCGGCCGAGCCATCCTCGCCCGTCGGCGTCCCGACGGCGATGATCACGACCTCGGCCCGGCGGACCGGATCAGCGAGCTTGGTCGTGAACGCGAGCCGCTTCTCCGCGCGGTTGCGCCGCACCAGCTCCTCGAGCCCGGGCTCATAGAACGGCACCTTGCCGCGATTGAGCTGGCGGATCTTGGCGGGGTTCGTGTCCACGCACGTCACGTCGTTGCCCGTCTCGGCAAAACATGCGCCGACGACCAACCCCACATAGCCCGTTCCGATGACAGCAATCTTCATGAAGCCGCGAACCTCCGCGCAAGAAACTCCTCATGTTAGCATCCGCAGAGCCTCCTCGTGCGCATTCTGCTCGACTACCGGCCCGCGCTGCGCCAGCGAACGGGCGTCGGCGAGTACGTCCACGAGCTGGCCCGCGCGCTCGCCGCCACCACCGGTGGCGACGAATCCGTCACGCTGTTCTCGGCATCCTGGAAGGATCGCCTGGCCGCCGACACGGTGCCGGGCCTCCACGCGGTCGACCGCAAGATCCCCGTGCGCCTGCTCAACTACGCGTGGCACCGACTGGGATGGCCGGCCGTGGAGTCGATCGCCCGTGGGACGTTCGACGTCGTGCACGCCGCGCACCCGCTCCTGATGCCGTCGGCGCGCGCCGCTCAGGTGATCACCATTCACGATCTGGATTTCCTCGATCACCCGGAGCGCACGCGGGCCGAGATTCGGCGCGACTACCCCGCGCTCGCACCCCTCCACGCCCGACGCGCCACGCACGTCGTCGTCAGCTCGCGGACGACCGCGCGTGACGTCGAGCACCGGCTCGGCGTGCCGGCGTCGCGGATCTCGCTGTGCTACCCCGGACGGCCGGACTGGCCGCGACGCGACGCGGAGCCGGCCGACGGCTGCATCCTGTTTCTCGGCACGCTCGAGCTGCGCAAGAACCTGGGCCTCCTGCTGGACGCGTACGAGCGGCTGCTCGCGCTCAGGCCTCAGGTGCCGACGCTCGTGCTCGCCGGCCGCGCGACGCCTGACGCCGAGCCGGTGATCAAGCGCACGCTCAATCCTCCTCTCAGGGGACGCGTCGAAGTGCCGGGCTATGTCGAGCCCGGCGCGCGCGAGGCGCTGTATCGACGCGCACTGGTCTTCGCCATGCCGTCTCACACCGAAGGGTTCGGCATGCCGGTCGTGGAGGCCATGACCGTTGGCGTGCCCGTCATCGCCGCCAACCGCGGCGCCCTGCCCGAAGTAGTGGCCGATGCCGGACGACTCGTCGAGCCGGACGACGTGGTGGGTTTCGCCGACGGTTTGGCCGCGCTGCTGGATGACCCCGCGCTGCGCCAGCGACAACGCGAGGCCGGTTGGGCTCGCGCGGCGGCGTTCGACTGGCGAGCGACCGCGCGGGATGTCCGGACGGCGTGGGCCACGGCGGCCGATCGCCATCGAGGGCGGCGTGGCTGATCGGCCGTTGCACATCGCCATCGACGGGCGCGAGTTGCTGGGCCAGCCGACCGGCGTTGGCCGATACCTGCTGGAGATGTTGCGGGTGTGGGCGGCCGACCCCGCGATCGCCCACACGTTCACCGTCATCCTGCCGGCCGATCCGCCGCCGCACCTGACGGCCCTGGGGCCGCGAGTCTCGTGGCGCGTCGAGCGGTCGGTGAAGGCCGGCACCTGGTGGGAGCAGGTCCGTCTACCACGCGTCCTCGCCCGGCTGGCGCCAGACGTGCTCTTCGCGCCCGGTTACACCACGCCGTTGCAGCACGTCTGCCCGGCGGTGGTCGCGATTCACGACGTCTCTTTCTGGGCGCATCCCGAGTGGTTCCCGCGCCGGGAGGGGTTCCGCCGACGCTGGCTCACCAGGACCGCCGCGCGCCGCGCGGCCCGGATTGTGACGGCCTCGGCGTTCTCTGCCGGCGAGATCGCGCGGTGGCTGGGCGTGCCGCTCGACCGGATCGCCGTCGCGCCCGCCGGCGCGCCGGGGGCGGCCCCTCGCCGGGACGGGCCCCCGCCGGGTCGCGTGGTCTTGTACACGGGCTCGATCTTCACGAGACGCCGGATCCCTGATCTGCTGGCCGCCTTTCGCCTCGTGGCCGCCCACGTGCCGGACGCGCGGCTCATCCTCGTCGGCGACAACCGGACGCGGCCGAGAATCGATCCGCTCGCCCTGGCCGACGAGGCCGGCATCCGCGACCGCGTCGACTGGCGCGCGTACGTGACCGACGAGGAACGCGATCGGCTCTACGCGACGGCCCGGGTGTTTGTGTTCCTCTCGGACTACGAGGGCTTCGCGCTCACGCCGCTCGAGGCGATCGCGCACGGCGTTCCGCCCGTGCTCCTCGACACCGCCGTCGCCCGGGAGGTGTACGGCGATGCGGCGCGACTCGTCACCGCCGATCCGGCCGCGATCGCCGCGGCGCTGACGTCGTTGC
>JANOGJ010000399.1:0-1620 GCA_031405995.1 Acidobacteriota bacterium | reverse complement strand
AACTTGAACGAAGCCAGCCAGAGCCCGAACAACCAGTTCGTGTACCAGAAAGGGGCGTGGGCGCTGCACATGCTGCGCGAGGCGATCGGCACGGAGACGTTCTGGCGCGGCATTCGCGAGTATTACCGTCGCCATATGAACGCCACGGTATCGACCGACGGCCTGCGGCGGGCCATGGAGCAGGTGTCCGGCCAGGACCTGACGTGGTTCTTCCGGCAGTGGCTCAACCGAAGCGGCGTGCCGGCGCTCGCGGGCACGTGGCGGTACGACGCGGCCGCCAAACAGGTCGTGGTCACGGTCAGGCAGACGCAACCCGCCGAGCCCTATCGATTATCGCTGGGCGTCGGCCTTGTCCAGGTGGCGGGCGCGCCGCCTCGCGTGCAGCCGATGGCGATCACCGGCCGTGAGACGACCGCGACGTTTCCGGCCGACGTCGAGCCGGCCTCGGTCGTGCTCGACCCCGGCGTGTGGGTGCTGGCCGAATTCGGTGCGTTCACCAGGTTGCCGACGAGACCCGGATAGCATCAACATGCTCGGCCATTCCGAGGTTGGGGGACGCGTGATCGCACAACGACTGGGGACGATGCTCGTGATCGTGGCCGCCGGCGTGACGCTGGTTCGCGCGGTCGAGTCCCGCCAGGAGGCGTCATCGGCGGGCGCGACGACCGTCGACGAACGCCAGGCCGCGTGGATCGCCCACCAACGGCTGGCCGCGTCGTCTCCCTTTGCCGCCCTGCCCTGGCGCGCGCTGGGACCCGCGCAGCAATCCACTCGAATCGAAGCCGTCGCGGTCCCCGCTGGCAGCCGCAACACCATCTACGTCGGACCCAGCTCCGGCAACGTCTGGAAGACCACCAACAACGGGCTGACCTGGCAGCCGATCTTCGAGCACGAGTCGGCGTTTGCCGTCGGCGACATCGCCGTGGCCGCGTCGAACGCGGACATCGTGTGGGTGGGCACGGGAGAAGTGCAGCCACGCCATTCCGGCTATGCCTTCGCGGGCACAGGCGTGTTCAAGTCGACTGATGCGGGACGCACCTGGTCGCACATGGGCCTGGCCGACAGTCATCACGTCGGCAAGATCCTGATCGATGCGGCGAATCCACAGATTGTCTACGTCGCGGCGATGGGCCATCAGTGGACGCCGAACGCCGAGCGCGGCGTGTTCAAGACGACCGACGGCGGCCGCACGTGGACACGCTCGCTGTACGCGGACGATCGGACCGGCGCGATTGATGTCGTCATGGATCCGTCAAATCACAACGTGCTCTACGCCTCGATGTGGGAAATCGAAACCGGACCCGCGAGCGGCATTTACCGCAGCACGAACGCGGGCCGCACCTGGACGAAGCTCGGCGGCGGTCTGCCCACGGGCCTGATCGGCCGGAGCAACATCGACATCGCGCCCTCCCGGCCAGAGACCGTCTACGTGTACCTGGATAACCGGGCGCCTGTGACCGGCGGACCAGCGAACCGGACGTTTGTCGGCGGCGAAGTCTATCGATCGGATGACCGCGGCGACACCTGGCGCAGGGCCAATACCGAGGATATCTATCCAGTCTTTGGCGTCTTTGGCTGGAAGTTCTGCGACATCCGCGTGTCGCCGGACAACCCTGACGA
>JANOGJ010000382.1:0-10218 GCA_031405995.1 Acidobacteriota bacterium | reverse complement strand
GGACGAGGACCGCCGAGCCCATCCCGGAGTGCGCCGATGCCGCTGACGGCAGGCACGCGCCTTGGTCCCTACGAGATCGTCGCGCCCATCGGCGCCGGCGGGATGGGCGAGGTCTACAAAGCCCGCGACACCCGCCTCGAGCGCACGGTCGCCATCAAGGTGCTGCCGGCGGCGCTCGCCGCCGATCCGGAGTTCAAGGCGCGCTTCGAGCGCGAGGCGAAGAGCATCTCGGCGCTGAACCACCCGCACATCTGCACGCTCCACGACGTCGGGAACGAGAACGGCATCGAGTTCCTCGTCATGGAGCACCTCGAGGGCGAGACGCTGGCCGCGCGGCTCGCGAAGGGCGCGCTGCCGTCCGACCAGGCGCTTGAGTACGCGCTGCAGATCGCCGACGCGCTCGACAAGGCCCATCGCCAGGGCATCGTCCATCGCGATCTCAAGCCGGCCAATGTGTTCCTCGTGAAGGGCGCCGGGGCGTCGGGACCCGGCATCTGCAAGCTCCTCGACTTCGGCCTCGCCAAGGTGGGCGCGGCGGCCCCGCCCGGCACGATCGAGACGAAGCTCGTCACCTCGCCACCGAAGGGCATCGCTCAGGGCGGGACGCCCGGCCAGCCGACCGCGCCCTTCGGCACAGCTCAGGGCGGGCCGCTCACCTCGCAGGGCAGCATCCTCGGCACGTTCCAGTACATGGCGCCCGAGCAGATCGAGGGCCAGGACGCCGACGCGCGCACGGACATCTGGGCCTTCGGCTGCGTGCTCTACGAGATGCTCACCGGGCGGCGTGCGTTCGACGGCAAGTCGCAGGCGAGTCTCATCGCGTCGATCCTCGAGCGGCAGCCGACGCCGATGGCCGAGCTGCAGCCGATGACGCCGCCGGCGCTCGGCCGGCTCGTGCGCACCTGCCTCGAGAAGAATCCCGACAACCGCTTTCACACGGCGCACGACCTGTGGCTGCACCTGCAATGGATCGAGGAAGGCGGATCGGCCGCGGGCCTTCCCGCGCCGGTCATCGCGGGGCGCAAGCGGCGCGATCGCGTGCTGTTCGCGGGCGTCGCGGTCGTGGTCGCCGCGCTGGCCGCCGTCGGAGCCTGGGTTCTCAAACCGGCTCCTTTCGTGACGAACGTCGTCGCGCGCTTCTCGTATCCGCTGGCGGACGCCGTGAGCTTCACGCGGACCGGACGCCGCTTCGTGGCGGTCTCGCCCGACGGCACGAAGATCGCCTTCATCGCCAACGAGCAGATCTACCTTCGACACATTCACGAGCTCGAGGCGCAGCCGATCCGCGGAACGGCTGTCGACCCTCTGGACCTCGCCTTCTCGCCCGATAGCCAGTCCATCGTGTTCTTCGCGGCCGAGACGATTCGGGGCGATCTGAGTACGGCCAGCCTCAAAAGGATCGCCGTGGCCGGTGGAAAGGCCGTCACGCTGTGTCCGGCCGGCCCGCCGTACGGCGTCCGGTGGGAGGGTGACCGCATCGTCTTCAGCCTGGGGACCAGCATTCTGGCTGTGCCCGACGCAGGTGGCACGCCGGAGACGCTGGTCTCCGTGAAGCCGGACAGCGGCGAAGTCCTGGCACAACCGCAGCTCCTGAATGACGGCCGCGATCTCCTCTACACGGTCCGCCCGCGCAGCGCGTCCTTCAACGACGCCGAGATTGTCGTCCAGAGGTTGCCGGGTGGCGAGCGCCGCGTCCTCGCGAGGGGCGCCATGGACGGCCGAGTGGTCGCGAGCAGCCCCGGGCAGCAGCCGCGCGCCGGCGCACACCTGCTCTACGTCCGGGACGGCACACTCTTCGCGCAGGCGTTGAACCTGGCGACAGTCGAACCCGCCGGCGGGCCAGTGCCAGTCGTCGAGGGCGTCAGGCAGACCGCCAACAGCGGCGCCGGCCAGTTTGGCGTGTCGGAGACCGGCACGCTCATCTTCACGCCTGGAGCGAGTGGGGCCCTGAGTGAGTTGGTGTGGGTCGATCGGCAAGGCCGCGAGGAGCCGATCGGCGCGCCGCCTCACGAGTATGCCTATCCGCGCTTGTCGCCGGACGGCACGAAGATCGCCGTGGCCGCCGCCGATGGCGACGCCGACATCTGGGTCTGGGATGGCGCGAGGAAAACACTGAGCCTGCTGACGCGCGGCCCCGACGCCGACAACTACCCCATCTGGACTCCCGACTCGCGGGCGGTTATCTTCCGCTCGAACCCCAACGGCCAGACGGACCTGTTCCGCCGCGCGGCCGATGGCACCGGTACGCTCGAACGCCTGACGAACACGCCCGAGGCCGAGTCCGCGCAAGCGGTGCTGCGCGATGGCCGCCTGCTCCTGCGCCTGGCGCCCAACGATCTCGGAAGCGGTCCACTGCACGTACTTCCCCTCATCGGCGAGGCGAAGACTCAGCCGGTGATCCCGACGGCCACTGCCGCCCAGACAAACGGCGACGTGTCCCCCGACGGCCGGTGGATCGCGTATCAGTCGTCGGAGGCCAGCACCAGCGACGAAATCTACGTGCGCCCATTTCCCAATACCGACGGTGGACGCTGGCTGATTTCGTCCGGTGGTGGTCTGAAACCAGTGTGGACGCGCTCGGGCCGCGAGCTCATTTACCAGACGCGAGGCCCGGACCGCCTGGTGGTCGTGCCGGTGCAACCGGTGCTTCCCGGGGCGCCCTTCGCCTACGGCACGCCGACGCCCCTTCCCTTCGACGCGACCCTGTACGGCCTCGGTTTCGCGGGCCGAGGGTACGACGTGTCGCCGGACGGCCAGCGATTCCTGGTGCCCAAGCTCCAGGGAGACGCGACCGGGCGCCAGTCGATCACCGTCGTCACGCACTGGTTCGAAGAACTCACGGCGAGAGCGAGAGGGAAGTAACGATCCATGCCGCTCACCATCGGGACGCGTCTGGGCCCATATGAAATCATCGCGCCGATCGGCGCGGGAGGCATGGGCGAGGTCTACCGCGCGCGCGACACCAAACTCAATCGCGACGTCGCGCTGAAGATCCTGCCGGAACTGTTCGCACATGACCCCGAGCGGCTGGCACGCTTCCGGCGTGAGGCCCAGGTGCTGGCCTCGCTGAACCATCCGCATATCGCCTCGATCTTCGGCGTCGAAGACGGGGGCGCGACACTCGCCATCGTCATGGAACTGGTCGAGGGGCGGACGCTCGCGGAGATCATGACGGCGCCCATGCCGGCGTCCGAGGTGGTGACGATCGCGCGCCAGATCGCCGACGCGCTCGACGCCGCGCATGAAGCCGGCATCATTCACCGCGATCTCAAGCCGGCCAACGTCAAGGTCCGGGACGACGGCACGGTGAAGGTTCTGGATTTCGGCCTGGCGAAGGCGAGCGCCCCCGACGGCGCGACCGCGGCCGACCCGATCAATTCGCCGACGTTGACGGCCCGCGCGACACAACTCGGCGTAATCCTCGGCACGGCGGCGTACATGGCGCCCGAGCAGGCGAAGGGCCGCCCGGTGGACAAGCGCGCCGACATCTGGGCATTCGGCGTAGTGCTGTACGAGATGCTGGCAGGGCGTCGAGCGTTCGAGGGCGAGGATGTGTCCGAGACGCTGGCGGCCGTGCTCACACGGGAGCCGGCGTTCGACGCCGTGCCGGCGTCCACGCCCGCATCGCTCGTGACCTTGATGCGGCGCTGTCTCGAGCGCGATCCCAGGCGCCGCTTGCGCGACATCGGGGAAGCCCGCCTCGCGCTCGAGGCGCCGACCGCCGGCCCGCCCGCCGCGCTGAGCGCGGCCGCGCCACCGGGCGTGGCGCGACGCGTGACCGTCTGGCGCGCCGTGACCGCCGCGCTGGCGGTGACACTCATCCTCGTCTCCATCCAGTGGTGGCGATCGGCGCGCCCGGACAGCGTCGGCCCGGTTCGCGCGGCGATCATGCTGCCCCGGGACGTCACGTTCGACCTCGGAATCTATACCGTCGTGGCGATTTCGCCGGACGGCTCGAAGATCGCGCTCGTGGGGAGCACCGCGGGAGTCCGTCGGCTCTACGTGAGGCGTCTCACGGAGTTCGAGCCCCGCCTGCTCGAGGGCACCGAGGACGCGTCATCGCCGTTCTTCAAGCCGGACGGATCGTGGATTGGCTTCTTCGCTGGGGGCAAGCTGAAGAAGGTGTCCTCCGACGGCGGGCCCGTCATTGACCTGGCCGACGCCACAGACAATCGAGGTGGCGCCTGGGCTCGAGACGACACGATCATCTACACGCCGTCGGCCGCCACATCGATCTACCGGGTGCCCGCGGCCGGCGGAACGGTAACGGCGATCTCGACCATCGATGAAAGCAAGCACGAACGAACCCATCGGTGGCCGACCGTGCTTCCAGACGGCCAGACGGTGCTCGTGACGGTCGGCAGCGTCGAGCACCCTGACGACTACGACGACGCCAGAATTGAATCTGTGCGCCTGGATACCGGCGATCGGCGCGTCGTGATCCAGGGCGGGCGCATGGCGCGATACGCGCCGACCGGCCATCTGCTCTTCCTGCGCGGGAAGGTGCTCTACGCGGTGCCCTTCGACCCCGGGCGCGGAACGGCCGGCGCCTCCCCCGTGCCGATCATCGATGGCGTGTCGGGCGACGTCACCACCGGAGCCGCGAATTACGCGCTGGCCGATTCGGGTACCGTCGTGTTTGTGCCAGGCGATCCTGCGGGCGGCGAGCGCAAGATGGCGTGGGTTGATCGGCAGGGAGTCGCAACGCCGATCGACGCAGCGTCCGCCTTCTACTCGGACCCTCACGTGTCGCCGGACGGCCGCCGCGTGGCGGTTTCGATCATCGCCGGAAGTATGCGTGACGTGCACGTCATCGACACGCAGCGCGGCACGTCAACCCAGCTGACGTTGGGCGGCGAGAACCGCACGCCGCTCTGGTCGCCGGACGGCCGCCGGCTCATCTACATCGCGTACGACCGGGTTCGCAATGTCTCGACCGTGATGAGCCGGTCCGCCGACGGCGCCGGCGAATCCGAGGCCCTGGGGGAAATCGACGGTCAGGCGTACGCGGAAGACCTCACAGCGGGCGCCAGCACCTTGTTGCTGTCGGCAAACCCGTCAACGGCCCGTGGCAAATTCGAGTTGTTCAAACTGGTGCTACAAAAGGGCGCGAAAGCAGTGATGATCGCATCGGCCGCCACGGGCGACGTATCCCAGGGGTCACTCTCACCGGACGGCCGATGGCTTACGTACATTTCGAGTGCGTCCGGGAGGAGCGAGATCTACGTGCAGTCCTTCGCGTCGGGCGGCGGTCGATCGCAGGTATCGAACGCCGGCGGCGTGGAGCCCAGATGGGCGCCTGATGGACTCGCGTTGTACTACACCCAGGCCGACAGCCTCATGATGGTGCCCATCGAGCCGGGCCCGGCGTTCAGCCCCGGCAAACCTCGAGCGTTGTTCGGCGGCCAGACTCCGCCCAATACCGACAGCGGCCAGACGTATGCCGTGGCTCCACGGGGTGCGCGGTTTCTCATGCTCCGCCCTGCTCGCGAGGGCGCCGGACCGCCCGAAGTCCGCATGGTGCTCAACTGGTTCAACGAACTCCGGGCGCTCAAAATCGGAAAGTAGGAGGCTTCATGACCGTCACCCGCATCGCCGCGTGCAGCGTGTTCATCGCTGTCGTCATCGATCCGTCCACCGTCGTGCGGTCGCAGACCGCGACGGCGCCGCCCGCGGCGCAAACGCCAGCCGCCCAGCCGCCAGCGGTGCCCGACTGCGCCGAGTTGGCGGCGGCGCTCCGGGCCATGACCGCGAACGACGCGCGCCTCCGCGACTGGGCCAACCTCACGCGGTATCGTGAGGCGAACCACTCGGTGACGAGCGCGCAGGTCGTGTTCATGGGTGACTCCATCACCGACAGCTGGCAGCAGCCGCGTTTCGGCGGCTTCTTTGCGGGGAAGAACTACGTCGATCGTGGCATCAGCGGGCAGACGACGCCACAGATGCTGCTGAGGTTCAGGCCGGACGTGATCGACCTCAAGCCCAGGGTCGTCGTCATCCTCGCGGGCACCAACGACATCGCCGGCAACACGGGCATCACGACCAACGAGGTCATCCAGGGCAATCTCGCGTCCATGGGCGAGCTGGCGGCCGCGAACGGCATCAAGGTCGTGCTCGCGAGTATCACGCCGGTCAGCGAGTATCACCTCGCGAACCCGAACGCGGTGCCGCAGACGTCGGCGCGGCCGATGGCGCGCATTCGGGCGGTGAACGAGTGGATGCGCTCGTATGCCGCCGCGCACGGGCACGTCTATCTCGACTACTTCACGGCGATGGTGGATTCGGCCGGGCTGCTCAAGGCCGAGCTCAGCGGCGACGACCTGCACCCGAACGCCGCTGGCTACGCGGTGATGACGCCGCTCGCGGAAGCGGCGATTGCGAAGGCGATTCGGTAACTCCTCGCAATTTTTGCCATCGCCTCCGAATTGCGCCCCATTTTCACCCGCCACCCGGCACGCGATTTGCTCTCACGAGACGGCGGCGGACGGTGCTATCGTCGTCGTCCCCGAAGCGGGGAGACACGGGATGTCGGAAACAGGCTTGGAACGTCTTGACCGGATTGACCGCCGCTTGACCAAGGTGGACGCGGAGGCAACTGAGCACTTCGCGGAGCTGCACCAGTTCCTCCGGGAGAGCTTCGGGATTGTCGACGGCAGGCTCGGCAAGGTCGATGCTCGGCTCGAGGGGCGGTGTGACGCGCTCGAGGGGCAGATCACCGCGCTGCACAACGAGAATACCGCCTTGCGGCTCGAGATGGCTGGCCGTTTCGATCGACTGGAGGCCAAGCTGGACGCGGTCATCGACACCCAGCGCCTGGGTGGCCGCCGCCCCGACGCGTCGGTTCACAGGCGCGCCAGGCCGGCGCGTCGGCGCCGGTCGTAACGACGTGGACGCCGGCCATTTGAACCCGAACCGCCCGCCGTGGAACACTTAGCGCGGTGTTGCCGGCCCTCGCCTCCCTCATCGCCCTCCAGCAGCTCGATACCGCCGCCGACGCGGCCCGAAAACGCCTCGCGGAACTGCCGGCCGCCGAGCAGGCCATCGGCGCCGTGCTCGCCGCCGCCACGGCCGCGCTCGACACCGTGAAGACGCGCCTTCAGGAGAACCAGCTGGCGCGCCGCGCCCTGGAGAAGGACGTGGCCGCCGTGGACACACGGATGGCGCGCTTTGAGGACCACAAGGCCGCCGTCAAGACCAACCAGGAATTCACCGCCCTCCTCCACGAAATCGCCACCGCCAAGACCGACAAGGACGCCCTCGAAGAGCAGATCCTCGTGCTCATGGAAGCCGCCGATCACCTCACCGCTGAACTGAAGGGCGACGAGCGCGATCTGGCGGAGAAGCGAAAAGAGGGAGGCACGACCACGGCGGCGCTCGCGGCCGAACGCGCCACCCTTGAGGCCGAGCTCGCGCGCCTGGCCCACCAGCGGACCGGCGAAGCGCGCGGCGTCGACGCGGGCCTGCTGGCCAAGTACGAACAGCTCGTGCGACAACGCCGCGGCGTCGCCGTCGCCGCGATGAACGGCGAGACCTGCTCGGCGTGCCACGTCCGGCTGCGCCCGCACTTCACGCAACAGGTTCGCCGGAACGACTCCATCGTCGCGTGCGAGAACTGCCAGCGCATGCTCTACGTCACGGTGGCCGCCGCCACCGGATAGGAGGCCATGTCGTCCTACCAGGCGCACATCGACGGCGGCGCGCGCGGCAACCCGGGGCCCGCCGGCTGGGGCGCCGTGATCGCCAACGGCACGGGTGAGTGCGTGGCCGAGTTGATGGGCGCCCTCCCCCATGCCACCAACAACGTCGCCGAGTACAACGGCCTCCTCGCCGCGCTCGACTGGTGCGCCGGACACGGCGCGACGGCCGTCCACGTGAAATCCGATTCGTTGCTCCTCGTCCAACAGATGCGCGGGGTGTTCAAAGTCAAGAACGCCGGTTTGAAACCGCTGCACGGCCAGGCGCGGCTGCTCGCGCACACGATCGGCAAGGTGACGTTCGAGCACGTGCCGCGAGAACAGAATGGGGACGCGGACCGTTTGGCGAATCTCGCCATGGACGAAGCGCAAGAGCACCTGAAGAACGGGTGAACTGGCGAACGGGTGAACGGGTGAACTGATGTCCGACCGCAAGTACCGTCAACGCGGCTACCAGGACTCCGGACCGCGCGAGCGCAAGCCGGACGGCCCGCGCAAGCCGCCCGAGCCGCGCGACCCGCGGATGCCGCGCGACCCGCGCGTGCCCAACGTGCCCGGCTTCCGCGACGTGTTCCGGTGCGCGCGCTGCGGCCGCGCGGAAAGCCCCGACGTCGGCTCCGAGAGCACGTGCGGCCAGTGCGGCGTGGACCTGCGCGCGTGCATTCACTGCGTGTCATTCGACTCGAGCCAGCGCTTCGAATGCGCGCAGCAGATCTCCGCGCGCGTGAGCCCCAAGGACGTGAAGAACGCGTGCGCGCTGTTCTCGCCGCGCGTGAGCGTCGAGCGCGAGACCGGCTCCGCGCAGGCGCCCAACAGCGCGCGCAAGAAGTTCGACGATTTGTTCAAGTTCTGACTCATGTTCATGGTGAGAGCTTGATAACGGCCACCATACGGCCGGTGCCCTCGCCCTCGCGGCGATAGGAGAAGCACGTGTCGAGGTGGTCGGCCGTGCAGAAACGCGCCTGGTGGATGGCGCCAGCCGGAATCCCGGCGGCCTCGAGGGCCGCGGCGTTGGCGCGCCACAGGTCCAGCCGCCAGTGGCCGGGGCCGTCCGGCTGAAACCAGGCGTTGGCGCCTGGCATCACGTTCCCGAAAGCGTCACGCACGCGGGCGTCCACCTGGTAGCAACACGGCCCGACGCTCGGCCCAATCGCCGCCACAAGGGTTGAGGCAGGAACGCCCAGCCCCTCGATCGCCCTTACCGCCGCCGCGGCGACTCCGGCGGCGGTGCCTCTCCATCCCGCGTGAACGGCCGCGACGACGCGCCGGCCGGTGTCGGCCAGGAGGATGGGCACGCAGTCGGCGACGCGAACGGCAATCGCGCGCGACGGATCGGTGGAGACGATCGCGTCGGCGGCCGGGTCAGGCGCCAGGTCGCCCGGCCGGACGAGCACGACGTCGCGCCCGTGGACTTGCTTCACGGTGATGACGCCCGCGGGCGTCACGCCCAGCGCGCGCGCGATTCGCGCGTGATCCTCGGCGGCGGACGCGCCGCGGAACGCCACATCCCGCGTCGTAAACGCGTGGCGCGCAAGCGAGCGCAAGCCGTGCGCCTCCAGGACGCGGCCGGCCGGACCGTCCGTCCAGACGAACGAGTCGGCAACCGCGGGGGTCGCCGGCAGAGCGTGTTCCGTGTTCACGTAAACTCCAGGCGTCAATCGCGCGAGGGCCGTCCATGCGCGTCGCGGCCGCCGCGGCGCAAGTCTCAATTGTACCGACACTTCGCGAGACATTCACGCTGCCGCCGCCGTTGGCCCGTCGCTTGCTCTGTCTTCCTGCGCCGGACACTCCGGCAAAGGCAGGCATCATGACCGTGAAATTCACTCCGAATGACAAAGGCAATCCACCCGGCAAGCTCGCCGACGCCGAGCTGCATTTTTCCGGCGGCCCGCTCGACGGCCTCAAGCTCCTGGGCTTTGCGGTGTGGGAGCGTAAGAACGGCGGACGGAACGTCACGTTCCCCGCGCGCCAGTACTCGGTGAACGGCGAGCGGCGGAGCTTCGCGCTCCTGCGGCCCATCGCGAATGCGTCGAGCCAGGACAAACTGCGCGACATCGTCCTCGATGCCTACAAAGAGCACGAGGCGGAGCTGGCGGCAGTGATTTAGACGACCGAGGACTGAGGACCGAGGACCGAGGGCTGGCCGGCAATCGTCCACTCACCCCTCAGGCTCTTCTCGAACTCCGTCCTGAAGAAGGTGGACTTCATCCCGCCGTCGATGATCTGCCACGGCAGGAAGGCGTCCGCGCTGCGGTCGCGGTAGAGGTAGGCCTCGGCGTCGAGGCCGGCGTCGGCAACGGCCGCGCGCCAGTCATGGCCGTTGTCGTAGGCGCGCTCGATCACGTCGGCCACACGGCGGTCGCCGAGCGAGAGCAGGCCCTGGTAGTAGGAATGGCGCTCAGACTTGATGTTGAAGTAGACGTGCTCCAGGCCGTCGACCAGCTCGCGGAGCCGATCGGTCTTCCGTTCGATGACCCGGGCATTGGTCATGGGCAGCCACTGATACGTGGTCCCGGGCTTGGGG
>JANOGJ010000347.1:0-2211 GCA_031405995.1 Acidobacteriota bacterium | reverse complement strand
GTCGAGAGTGGCGGACCTCGGCGCCGGTGGCGGCTGGTTCACGGAGCGTTTGTCGCATCGAGTCGGGCCGAACGGCCTCACGCATCAAGATCTGGTTGGCGCCGACCGGGGTCTTGATCTCGAACGTCGGCATGCCGGTGTCCTGGCACAGCGGACCTTCGCACGCCGCGGCCTGGTCGATGTTTTCCGCGATGATGCCGAGGGCCTGCGCCGATCGGGTGCCGGCCGGCTCCTGCACGCGCGCCGCGCGCATGGCGGCGCGCACGTCCGGCGGCAAGTCGGTGGCGGTTCTGGTGATGAGGTCGACCAGGCTCGCAGCAAGTTCCGGGAGCATCACAAACAGTATGCCTCCTTCAGGGTACGATGGGCACGTGCGAGGCACGCTGGCGGTCGTGTTCGCGGTCGTGACGGCGGCGGTGCCCGCCGGCCAGACGCGGCCGGCGCACGCGCGACTGTTCCCGCCGGAGCAGCTCAACCTGCTCGAAGGGCCGGACCGCGACGAGTGGCAGCAGCCCGACCGCATCATGGACGCGCTCGCGATCGCCGAGGCGTCGAGAGTGGCGGACCTCGGCGCCGGTGGCGGCTGGTTCACGGAGCGTTTGTCGCATCGAGTCGGGCCGAACGGCCTCGTGTACGCAGAGGACATCCAGCCGGCGATGATCGACGCGATTAAGCGGCGCATGAACAGCCGGGCACTGACGAATGTGCGGCCGATCCTCGGCACGCCCGAAGATCCGCACCTGCCGTCCGGCCTCCACGCTGTGCTGATGGTCGACACCTACCCCCAGCTCCGCGATCCGGTCAGCCTGTTGAAGAGCATTGCGCGCGCGCTCGCCCCGAACGGCGTCCTCGGCGTCGTGGATTTCAAACCCGACGGCGGCGGCGGACCGGGTCCGCCGATCGACGAGCGAATCGATCCCGCCATCATCACGCGCGACGCCGCCAGTGCCGGCCTCACGCTGCGCCGCCACGAGACCTTCCTGCGGTACCAGTACCTGCTGGTGTTCGGGAAATAGCGCGTCATGGCGTCCCTGCCGGCTTTTTTCACCCCGTATCAGGACGAGGTCGCCCGCGCGCTCGAGGATCTCGTGCCGGCCGCGCCCGGCTCGCGCGTCGCCGAGGCGATGCGCTACACGCTGCTCGCGCCGTCGAAGCGGGTCCGCGCGATCCTCGTGATTCTCGCCGCCGATGTCTGCGGCGCCGCCGCCGTGGCGCGCGCGCTGCCGGCCGCCTGCGCGATCGAAGCCATCCACGCGTCGTCGTTGATGCTCGATGACCTGCCGTCGATGGATAACGCCCCGCTCCGGCGAGGCAGGCCGACCGCGCATGTCGTGTTCGGCGAGGCGCTCACGATTCTCGCGGCGTTCGGTCTCCTGAACGAGGCGTTCGCCCTCCTCGCGCGCCGCTATGAGCCCGCCCTGGCCGCGCGAGTGACGCTCGACGTCGCCGACGCGGTGGGCCTCGAGGGCCTCGTGGCCGGCCAGGCCGAGGACGTGCTCGCCACCGACGAGGCGATCCGATTCGACGCGCTCGAGCGGATCCATCGGCGCAAGACCGGCGCGCTCTTCAGCGCGGCCGCCACCGCCGGCGCGCGCGCGGCCGGCGGCAGCGACCACGACGTCGCGGCCCTCTCCGCCTACGCCAAGAACCTCGGGCTGGCGTTCCAGATCGTGGATGACCTGCTCGACGTGACCGGCGACCCGCACGACACCGGCAAGGCCACTCGGACGGACGCGCGCAAGACGACCTTCGTCTCCTTCAGCGGCGTCGACGGCGCCCGCGAACTCGCCGGTGAGTTGTGCGACACGGCCGTGGCCGCGCTCGGGCCATTCGGGACCCGCGCCGCGCGCCTGGGCGAGCTGGCGCGATTCGTGGCGGCGCGCCGGCTGTGACCGACGAGCGCCTGGACACGCTCCGCGACGAGCTTCGCGCGCGCGGCTATCTCGACGCGCGCGTCGATCGATTCGTGCTCGGCGGCGCGACCGGGCGAGCCGGACCCTTCGGCGTCGCCCTCGCGGCCAGCCTGCGCATCGGGTTGCTCGCCGGCGTGCTCCTCGGACCGGCCGCCGCCATCGGACTGCGGTGGCGGGCGCCCGAACTCCTGACGAGCGCCGTCGACGCGCTCGTGATCTCCGCCTACCTCGGCGTGCTGTTCGGCATCGCGGCCTCAGTCGTGGCCTTGGCCGGCGTACTGCTGGGCGCCGCGGCGGC